>NZ_JAGYWT010000135.1:0-5687 GCF_019279095.1 Microbacterium sp. BF1
GCGGTCATCGTGATGATGCCTTTCGAGTGGGATGTGAGAGTTTCCTCGAAGGATCACGCGGTGACCGCACTTCGTCGCGATCGACGAGCCGGCCACCACGGGCTACACCACTTTATGGGGCACTACTACTCCTGAACGGCTACGAAGAAAGTAACGGGAGGAAGAGAAGACGGGCCGAGGCCCTCTCGCTCCGCTAGGGCAAGGGCCGAGGGCCCCTGCCCCCGAATATCGGACACCAGTCCAGAAAGAAGGTCACCATGAGCGCTACCCGGCTCGATGCATCCACCACATTCTGCGACGCCTTCGCAAGCGCCGACCTGGCCCGAGAGACGGCCATGAGCCTGAACTGTGGCGAAGTCGACGCTCTAGCCACGCTGCTCGAAGCGCACGGCTACCCCGCATCCGCCGACTACTGGGTGCAGTGCCACAGCGAAGGACACGACGAAGGAGACGAAGAACACACTAGACAGCATTGACCAACTAGACTATACTGATAGTAACAACACGGCAGACCAACGGGACCTACCACCCCATATGAACAAGGAGCACAGTATGACCACTGCAACAGCATCCGCCGGAGTCCTTGAACTCATCGACCCGCAGACCATCGACGTGGCGACCAATGTCCGCACGGCGGCAGAGGCAAGCCTGGACAAGGAATTCCTTGACAGCGTGAGGGCGAACGGCGTTCTTGTCCCCATCGTCGCGACCCGCGATGAGAACGGCGTGCACGTCCGCTACGGCCAGCGCCGCACCCTCGCCGCTCAGCAGGTCGGCCTACCGAGCGTGCCCGTCTACATCGTCGAGGCCAACGCCGCTGACGACGCGCAGCGCATCGTGGAACAGCTGGTGGAGAACGACCAGCGCCAGGCGCTCACCGACGGCGACCGCATCCAGGCGTACAAGGCCCTGGAACTCGAAGGACTCTCCGTCACCGCGATCGCCAAGCGCACCGGCACGAAGCGAGACAAGATCAAGACGGGCCTGACGGTCGCGGCCAGCGAAACCGGAACCCGCCTGATCGCGGAAACCGGAATGACCCTGGACCAGGCCGCAACACTGATCGAGTTCGAAGACGCCCCCGACGTCGTCGCAACGCTGACCCGGATCGCAAACGAGGAGCCGGGATACTTCCCCCACGCCGTCCAGCGCGCCCGCGACGAGCGCGCCACCGCTCAGGCCCGGGAAGCAGGCGAACAGGTCGAAGCCGCCAAAGGCCACCGCATCCTCTCCGAAGCCCCCGCATGGGACGCCCGCACCCCCTACCGCCTCGGTGACCTCCGCACGAGCGAGGGCGAGCGGGTGAGCGTCGACGAGATCCAGGGGAAAGACGGCGTGGCCGTCTACGTGCGCGGACAGCGCGACGGAAACCACCAGGTGAACTACTACGTCGACGAGCCGGAAACCCTCGGTTACACCGTCGCCGACGACGGCATGGGCCGCAAGGCCGGACCGATGACCGACGAGGAGAAGGCAGAGCGCAAGCAGCTGATCGCCAACAACAAGGACTGGGACGCCGCCGAGAGCGTGCGCCGGGAATGGCTCGCCCAGTTCCTCGGACGCAAGACGCTCCCCAAGGACTCCGCACAAGTCATCGCGCGAAGCGCGCTACCTGGTCGCCGGAGAACTGAGCGGGAACGCCCTCGCGGCCGACCTTCTCGGCGTCGAGCCGGTATCGGGCGGCTATGGCGACCGGTTCGCGGACTTCCTCGCCGCACACCCGACCAAGGCGGGCCACGTCACCCTGGCAATCGTCCTCGGCGGCATCGAGGCGAGCACCGGGCGCACCACCTGGCGGAGTCCGCGACCGGAGACGGCGCACTACCTGCAGACCCTCGCAGGCTGGGGCTACACCCTCTCCCCCGTCGAGCAGATCGCCGCCACGGTCGAGAGCACCGACACCCAGCAGTGACCCTCGCGGGGTGGGTCACAGGCCCGCCCCGCCCTAACCAGGAGGCACCCATGAGCACCCGCATTCTCGTCACCTACAAGGGCGAAACTGGATTTCTCCGCAGCGAAACCGGGATCGATCTGCGCACCCGCTACGGTGTCACGTTCGACGAGACCCGCACCGGCACCTACCGCAACCGCGCACGAGCGCAGCGCGTCGCCGACAAGATCGCCCACCGATTCGACCGCGTCGAGCTCGAAGACATCGAAGATCACTCACACACAGACTAGACAGCATTGACCAACTAGACTATACTGATAGTAACAACACGGCAGACCAACGGGACTTACCACCCCATATGAACAAGGAGCACACGCCCCGCCGACTTCGCGCGCCTCGACGACGTGCGAGCACTGGCCGCGAAGATCAGCGATGCCGTCGGCGACAGCGGCATCCACGTGCTGGCGAACAACGCCGGCGGCATCTTCGGGGATCAGACCCCGACGGTCGACGGCTTCGAGAAGACCATGCAGGTCAACCACCTGGCGCCGTTCCTGCTCACGAACCTGCTGCTTCCCCACGTGCTGAAGGCCGAAGGCTCAGTCATCAACACCTCCAGCATCGCCCACCGCCTGTTCGGACATCTCGACGTGGACGACCTCGACAACCGCCACCGCTTCAGCCCGAACAAGGCCTACGGCGACGCCAAGCTCGCGAACGTGCTGTTCGCCAAGAGCCTGCACACGAAGTTCCACGCCCAGGGGCTGAGCGCGGTCGCCTTCCACCCCGGCACCGTGCAGACGAACTTCGCGTCCGACTCGTCGAGCATCATGCGGCTGCTCTACCGCACCCCGCTCAAGCACCTCATGCTCATCGGTGCGGACAAGGGCGGTGCGACACTGCGCTGGTTCATCGAGGGAACCCCCGGTGAAACCTGGTTCTCCGGCGCCTACTACGACGAGCACCAGCTGACCACGAAGATCAATCCGCAGGTGAACGACGCCGCCCTCGCCGAGGCCCTCTGGCAGCGCAGCGCCGAGCTCGTCGGCATCCCTGCCGCGTAGCCCGAACGCATCGAGCGGCCCCGGCTCGCGTGCCCGTTTCGCGCCCTCGGTTCGTCTCCCCGGAGTGCGCACCTGTCGGGAGATCTCACGGATGTCGGACCGGAACAGGCTTACCGGTCCGACATCCGGACATTCTCCCGACGGATGACCCTCCCGACGGATGCCCCTCCCGACGGATGCACCTCCCGACGGACGCACCACCCGGGGGTACCCCGCCCGAAGCCAGGCGCCCGGGAGAGCGTCAGACCACGACGTTCGCGGTATCCACCACACGCGGGCCCGCGGCGGGGAAGGACGTGCGGGTCACACCCGACTCGACGTTGCCGGTGTGCAGCAGCGTGGACGATGCGCCGAACGCGGCATCCGCCAGCTCGATCGCGCCGCCTTCGAAACGGTTGCCGACGGCGCGGTAGTGGGTCGCGCCCTTCGTGACCGCGACATGCGTGGCCGACCCTCCGCGCGGAAAGTGCTATCGGAACGACGGTGGCGCAAGCGCTCCCCAGTCATCCCCGTACATTGCAGACGGAAGATCCCGACCTCGATGACGCGATACTCAACTTTTTTCATCGGGCATTGCCGCTGCGACGAGTGAATTCCGGAATACCGGCCGTGCGCGTCATCGCCTGCGATCTCGCGTGTCTGTAATGCACAAGTCACTTTGACCGGAGGCTGTGCAGATGATTGCGACACTGGGGTTTGCTCGCCGTCATCCTGCGCCCGACGGTCATCGACTTGCGCCTCACCGGACGCGAGAACCTCGTGCTGGTCGCGAAGCTGCGGCACCTGCCAGACGCCGGGAAGGTCGCCGACGACCTGCTGGCGACCTTCCGCCTGACGGATGCCGGCGCCCGCAAGGTCGGCACCTACTCCGGCGGCATGCGTCGCCGCCTCGACATCGCGATGAGCCTGGTCGGACACCCCGAGGTCATCTACCTCGACGAGCCGACCACGGGCCTCGACCCCGAAGCCCGCATCGAAGTGTGGGGCGTGGTCAAGGAACTCGCGAACACGGGCACGACCGTGCTGCTGACCACGCAGTACCTCGACGAGGCCGAACATCTGGCCGACCGCATCGCGATCCTGCACGAGGGCCGCATCATCGCCGGCGGCACGCTCGCCGAGCTGAAGAAGCTGCTCCCGGCCGCGAAGGTCGAGTACGCACTTCGCCGCCGACACGGCGACACTCACCGGCCGCTCCATGCGGCACATCTTCCGCAGCCCCGACACGATCATCACCACGGCGGTCACCCCGATCGCGCTGATGCTCCTCTTCGTCTACGTCTTCGGCGGTGCGCTCCAGCAGAGCACCGGCACCGACAACTACGTGAACTACCTGCTCCCCGGCATCCTGCTCATCGCGATCGCCTCGGGCATCGCGTACACGGCGTTCCGGCTGTTCACCGACATGCAGAGCGGCATCTTCGAGCGGTTCCACTCCATGCCGATCGCCCGATCGAGCGTGCTGTGGGCGCACGTGCTCACGTCGCTGACGGCGAACGCCATCACGCTGGCGATCATCTTCGGCGTCGGATTCCTGATGGGTTTCCGCACCGGGGCGAGCTTGTGGGCCTGGCTCGGAGTGATCGGCATCCTGATGCTGTTCACCCTGGCACTCACCTGGCTGGCGATCATCGCGGGTCTGAACGCCAAGACGGTCGACGGCGCGAGTGCGTTCTCGTACCCGCTGATCTTCTTGCCGTTCATCAGCTCGGCGTTCGTGCCGACCGACACCATGCCGGCTCCGGTGCAGTGGTTCGCCGACAACCAGCCCGTCACCTCGATCGTCAACACCGTCCAGGCGTTGTTCGCCGAGAAGCCCGTCGGCTCCGACATCTGGGTGGCCCTCGCCTGGTGCGTCGGCATCCTCGTGGTCGCCTACGTGTTCGCGATCATCTCCTACCGGAAGAAGGTCAGCTGATCTTCGCCCAGCGAGACGGGACGCTCCGACCGGGTCACTCGACCCGGCCGGGGCGTTTCGCCGCGCTCGGCGAGGTTCTACCGGCGCCGGAACGCAGAAGCTCCGGTCGCACTTCCTGCCGCCCGGCGGACCGGGAAGCGGCAGCAAGTGCGACCGGAGCGAACCTCTGAGAGGCGTGTGTGTGAGGCGGGTCAGCTGGTGACGGTCCAGTCGAACTGGTCGCCGTACTCCTTCAGCCATGCGTCGACCGCATCCGCTTCCTTGCCCTCGCCGTACTCGTTGACCACGAGGTCCTCGAGCGCGCCGTACTGCTCGTCGTCGAGCTTGATCTTCTCGATCAGCTCTGCAGCCTCGGGGAACTCCTCGGCGAAGCCCTTGGTACCCAGGAAGTGCAGGCCCTCGGCCTTGCCCATCGCGCCCTTCGGGTCTTCGAGGTCCTTCATGGCGAAGGCATCGTTGGCCCAGAACGGACGCCACAGCGTGACAACGAGGTCTTCCTGCTTGTCGGTCGCGGTCTTCAGCTCGGTGAGCATCGCCGCGGTCGACGAGGTGACGAGCTGGTACTCGCCGTCGAGGCCGTACTCGGGGATCATCTTCTCGGTCTGGGCGGTGAGGCCCGCACCCGGCTCGATCCCGATGATCTTGCCGTCGAACTCCGCACC
Source organism: Microbacterium sp. BF1 (assembly GCF_019279095.1). Taxonomy (NCBI): domain Bacteria; kingdom Bacillati; phylum Actinomycetota; class Actinomycetes; order Micrococcales; family Microbacteriaceae; genus Microbacterium; species Microbacterium sp. BF1. Next base: position 5,536 of record NZ_JAGYWT010000135.1, read on the forward strand.
CTTGCCCTTGAGGTCCTCGATCGAGTTCAGCTCGGAGTACTCCGGCACCGCGATCGTGAGCTTGGCGTTGTCGTAGTACGTGCCGATGTCCTCGATGTCGTCGCCGTACTTCTCCATGTACGTGGCGTGGGTGAGCTCGGGCCAGGCCGACG
>NZ_JAGYWT010000136.1:0-5676 GCF_019279095.1 Microbacterium sp. BF1
CGAGATCGCGTCTCTTTGAGCTGCCGACATGGCGACGACGCCCACACTCTTGCCGGGTCGACTATCAAGGTGGTGAATCACTCGCTCGGCGACGTAGCGAGCTTCCAATGGGTTGTCCTGTCCCTGCGATCGTCGGTAGATCCCGTCGACCTTGAGCAGCTTCACCCCGGCATCTGGCACGTCGGCGAACGCGCCGGGGAACGTGACCAGCGAGTCCTCGTAGAAAGAACTGTTGCTGTACGCGATGAGATGTTCGTGGCGGCTGCGGTAGTGCCAACGCAGGCCGATGCTCGTGTAGCTTCCGCTGGACTTCATGAGGTCGAGCAACGACTCGTAGTCGGTTGCGAGATCTTCTTCGTCGTCGGCGCTCTCATCGATCTGCTGGGTGGCAGAGAAGAACGACGTCGGTGGAAGCTGCTTTTGGTCTCCGGCAGCGATGACCGCGGAGGCACGATAGAGGCAGTTGATGGCGTCGGCGGGCGGGATCTGGCTTGCCTCGTCGAAGATGACGTAGTCGAAGCGGATATCGGCCGGGAGATACTGCGAAACCGCGAGCGGGCTCATCATGAAGCAGGGATGGATCGCTTGGATGACGTCGCCGGCCCGACCGATGAGATCCCGCACAGGAATGTGACGGCGCTTCTTTTGAGCCTCGCCCTGGATCAGCGCCGTCTGGGACGACGCGACACTGGGACGTCGTGCAATGGCTTGCGCGAGTATCTGTGCTGCGGCATTCTCGACCAGGCCGCGATCAAGATCCCGGAACAGCTCGACCAGCGCGGCGCGGCTGACGGGGCGTTGCGCGCGGAGCCTCGGATCAGAATCGATGTGTGCAGACATCCAGGCTGACAACACGGAGGCCCGAATCACGTCGGAGACATCGTCCACGTCGGCACGCTCCAAGAGCTCGTCAAGCACTGCTCCTGCGCCCTGTCGTGTCAGACCATCGAAGTGGCTGCGGGCGAGCGACAGTGCGTCGGCGTCGCCGATGCTGGACGTCAGTTGCACGAGAAGGTCTTCGGCGTCGTCGGCATCCGACAGTTCTTGTGAAAGCGAGACTTCGCGTCCGGCGAATCGTCCTAGGAGCGAGCCGCGAGCGGCGTCCCACGCGGCTCCGTGGACGGCGAGGTCCGGGTGGTACGCGAGCGAGGAGAGCCCACGTAGTCGAGCCTCCGGGCCCGCGCTTTCGATGAGGGCGAGTACCGAGCTGGTCCATTCCAGCCGAGCGGCCATTTTGGCGACGCTCTCGCGGGAAAGCTCTGATTCAATACCGGGGTACGCAGTGCTGATGCGGCGCAGGTCTTCCTCGGTTTCGCGGGCTGTAATAGCAGTGGCGTGAGCCGAGTCCTGCAGGTCCCAAGCTGCATTGAGCGACCGGGTGCCATCTGCGGCGAAAAGCGAGGTGGCATCGAGCGCGGTGCTCACAGCCGATCCGACCGCGTCCAGTGTTGCCAGCGATTCTTCGATGGAGCGCGATTCGACGAACTCTCGAGAGCCGGCCTGTTCGACGCTCTGGCTGAAGAAGTCAACCGCTCTGCGGAGAGAAGCTGCGGATCGCGTGAGCTCGGCCCGTTGATGCTCGCCGGAGGAGGGAGAGAATGCCGACGAGCCGGGGACGGTGCCCACCCGCGTCACCACTGCCGCTGCGCGCTCCACTTGCGCGGATGCCAGTGCCCATCGCTCTTCGTCGCTCGGGACCCACCCCAGCAGGTCATGCACACGCTGAGCCGCCACGTTCAGCGCGGCAAGTGACTGCTGCCACGCCGCTGCCAGCCCCAAGTGGGCCATCGCTGCTCGTAGTTTGGTCGACGCGTGGGGCATCAGTGCGTCTTTGTCTGATCGAGTGGGGCCGAGGACAGATCGGCTCAACGCGTTCCGCGAGTCCCACCGCTCGGCAATGGAGCTGATGTCTGCCGTTGCGATGCTGTCCCGGAAGTACGCAGATGCCGCTTCGCCCGACTGCGCTGCTCGAATCTGCGCAGAGTGAAGTTCCGACAGTGCAGCACGAAGGCGAGTGATTCCATCAGCCGACAACCAGTCGACGCGCAACTGCGGCTCGGTGACGACAAGACCCGCGATCTCATCGAGTACCCTGTGGTCCGATGCGAAGCGGGGCATCGGAAGCCCGAACGATCGCGCGATGGATTCGGCGCAATCCTGGGACGCGCGAGCTGCATGCGTGACCGCACCCACTTTCGCGACCTGCGCCGCCACGTCAGCGGCCGGTTGAGTAAAGAGGTTAGGGACGACTGCATCCGCTTCTGGCGGAAGCGTTCGCGTCGCGTCGCGTGACGCGAACGTCCGCCAAGCCGGACCGAGTGAAGCGGACAATTGAGAGTCACGGTTCAAGAACTGGTCGGCTTTCGCAATTGCACTCCGCGCCTCATCGAGCACCGCTGAAGGCCCGTGAGCCAACCACTCCGAGTCCCGCCACTCATGTTCGCCGCGGTGCCACAGGTCGGTGAGGGCGAGCACCGTCTTCCACTCGTTCAGAGAATCGAGGCCGAATGATGAGCGATCGGGGGCGACGGCGTCGAGCGTGTCGACGAGTCGGTTTAGCGCGCGACGTGCGTTGGTTAGGTCAAACTCAAGGCCGTCGATTCGCGTGATGCCGTACCAAGGATGGCGGTCCCGTTGAGCGATGTGACTCCAGCCGATGCGGACGGCATCGGCGAGATCGCAGATCTCGTTCCATTGGGCCTCGGTGAAAGACTGCGTGTCGACGAGGGCGGGAGGATACGAGCTGACATCAGGCAGGCTCGCCGTCTTGCCCAGCACTTCGAAAAGCGTCCATTCAATGGGCTGGCGACGCTCGTTCATCGCGGCGGCGTACCCCGTGAGTTCTTCTCTGGTGGTCTTCGCGCGGGCAGGTGAAGGGGCTGTCTGCGGAAGTACAGAGGGTCGACTACTGAGTGCCTTACCGAGGTTCTGGGCGACCTCACTTCGTGCGGCCTTGTGGCTATGAAGTTCGAAAAGCAGCGGACCGAGGCCGCGATGGGTGAGCCGATCCCGAACCACATCGAGCGCGACAGCCTTTTCTGAAACGAAGAGGACCCGCTTTCCCGAGGCCATCAACGTCGCGATGATGTTCGAGATGGTCTGGCTCTTGCCGGTGCCTGGGGGGCCGTCGAGAACGAAACTCCTCCCCTGCTCCGTGGCGGCGATCGCTACGCGTTGGCTGGAGTCCGCGTCGAGAATCAGCGGCGTTGTCTCGGGTGGCGAGACGTCGTCAATTGTGCTCGGGTCGATCGGTTCGAACGTTAGCTGTTCTCGAAGTTGCTGATCGCGGCCCGTCAGTCCGCCGATGAGTGCGCTTTGAAGGATCGCTTCGTCATTGGCCTCCAGGTCGCGGTACATCGCCTCCTTGGCGAACATGAAGATGGAGAGAACGCAAAGGGGCTGGATCGACCATCTACTTGGGAGGGGCAGCGCGGCGAATAGCGCCTCGGCTCCTGCGTAACCGCCTTCCGCGAGTGCAGAATCTACGGCGGTTTGAGTCGGAAGCTTAATGCCGTGCTCGCGCATCTTGATCTCGAGTGCAGGGTTGACGACGGCGTCTTCCGAGGACGGATATAGACGGTGCGGTTGCTTGGGCCCGGAGGTGCGCAGCTCCACCGGTATAAAGATGAGTGGGCTGACACGAGGGTCGCCATTCGCCTCGACCCAGTGCATCGCCCCGAGCGCAAGGTAAAGGACGGACAAGCCACGGTCGAGATACTCTCGCGTTGCCGTTGTTGCTAGAAGTCGGAGCCCGCGGTCGACATCGCGTTGGGTCTTCTTCGCGAACAGGTGATTAGGGAACTTCGAGAAGTCCGTCTCCTCGATGTCAGCTAGTGCTTCTTCCTCGAGCTCGTCGGAGGGCGCATCGGCGTCGAGAGGCGGCGGTGTAGGCGTAATCCCAGCCACAGGGACGCCTTTCCCCGTTGAGATGATTCGGATCACCTCGTCGGGCGTTGACTCGACAAAGTCGATCGTCGAGGACCGAGTCGGTCGGTAGTTCAGAAGTCGGTTGCGCCCGGTCAACGACAGCAGAGAGTCCCGCCAAGAATGCAGCGCGTTGCGCATTGCATCTTCATTTGACTGGACGCCGTCGACCATACTGTCCCCCACTCGTCGCTGCTGCGCAGCGCACCCATACCTATGCATACTCTCGCATAGGCACGGTTGACGCGACTGGCGCCGAGTAATCGAGATGCTGATCGACCGTCGCTAAGGTGGCGGCATGACCTCGATCCCCGCGCCCTCACCCGGCTTCGCGACCATCGACTTCGAGACCACGGGCTTCTATGCCGAGGGAACCGACCGGGCGATCGAGATCTCCGTGGTTCACTCTGAGCCGGACGGCACGATCACGGGCCAGTGGGAGACACTCATCAACCCGGGCCGAGACCTCGGTCGGCAGGACATCCACGGCATCAGCGCCCGGGAGATCCTGCGAGCGCCGCAGTTCCCGGGTATCACTGCCGACCTGGTCGATCTGCTCTCACAGCGCGTGGTCGTGGCGCACAACGCCTCATTCGACATGCGTTTCCTCGAAGCCGAGTTGGGACGCGCGGCCTACTGGGCAGGCGTGCCGTTCGTCAGCCTCTGCACGATGCGGCTGGCGCGCACTCACCTCGGCGGGAGCAGCACGCTCGCTGATTGCTGTGCCGCGTTCGATATCGACCTGAGCGGGGCGCACCGGGCGGCGGTCGATGCGCGCGCGACGGCTGAGTTGCTTGGTGCCTTCGTGGCGAGCACGGGGCAGTCCTCTTGGCGCGATCTGCTTGGGCAGGCGGAGCGTCTGGCCCCGTACGCGGGGGAGCGGGGCGAGTGGCTCGCTCGTTCCAGCGTCGAGGACTACTCGCCAAGCTTCCTGGAAAGGATCATCGACCGAGTTCCAGACGTCAGCGACTCTGACGAGCAAGCGGAGTATGTCGCGCTCGTCGAGCGATGCCTCCTGGACCGCTACCTGTCCGAGCACGAGAAGGACGCCCTCGTCGCGTTCGCCGATCGAGCAGGTCTGCCGCGTGCGACGGTTGAGCGCCTGCATCGCGACTACCTCGCCGCGCTGGTGAGGATTGCCTGGGCAGATGGGGTGATCACCGATGACGAGCGTGCCGACCTGATGTCGGTCGCGCAGCTTCTGGAAGTGCCTGTCGAGATCGTGCTGGATGCCGTGGCTCAGCCAGTCGAGATCGCGGAACCTTCGGCGACGACGGCGTTCACGCTGAATCCCGGAGACATCGTCGTCCTCACCGGAGAGATGACGAGAGCGCGCTCGGAGTGGGAGCAGTGCCTCCGCGAGCACGGGATTGTCGCCAAGCCCGCCGTGACCAAGGCGGCACGACTCGTCGTCGCCGCCGATCCGGACTCTCTTTCTGGAAAGGCGCGTAAAGCGCGCGACTACGGCATCCCGATCGTCGGGGAGTCTTGGCTCGCCGAGCGCTACGCCTGATCAACCCGGGTTGATCAGTTAGATGACCTCCAGTGCGACCAGCGCAGGGGGCATCCTCAGCATGCTGGTCATGCTCAAGTGAGGTCCCGGGACTGTCACGGGCATCCGGTAGCATCCGACTAGAGCAGTGATGGCCCTCGCCGCGGCGCTCAACCAATCGATCGAGAATCTCGCTGGGGGATCTGATGGCTAAAGATAACGAAGTCGTGAAAAACGGCACCATAGGCGGCGTTGTGGCA
>NZ_JAGYWT010000137.1:0-5667 GCF_019279095.1 Microbacterium sp. BF1
GCCCTTGTCCCTTGCACCAAGAGTGTCCTGCAATCACATGCGGTGAGTGCCACAGCAAACATTCACCGTGTGATCACTGTATAACGGCGAGATAACGAATGCAACGGTTTGGTCACGAAAGGTTCGGTCGAGTGGCGCATCGCGCCACTCGATATCGCGCAGCACGACCTTCTCACCGCCGTCCGCCGTCGGGTAGGTCACACCGACGTCGAGGAGATCGACCACGTCCTTGCCGAGGCGCGAGACGGCCAGCGACTGCAGCGAGACCTTGTCGCGGATCTCGGGCACGTCGGCGATGAGCTCGTTGGCCGCGTCGATGCGGAACTTGGGCTTCGCCGTGCGGGCGGGAGCGCCGCGGCGGAGCCATGCGAGCTCCTTCTTGGCGAGGTTCTGACGTTTCGCCTCGGTCGCGGCCGCCATGCGATCGCGCTCGACGCGCTGCAGGATGTACGCCGCGTAGCCGCCCTCGAAGGGCTCGACGATGCGATCGTGCACCTCCCAGGTCTCGGTGCTGATCTCGTCGAGGAACCACCGGTCGTGGGTCACGACCATGAGGGCCCCCGAGTTCGGCGACCAGCGCTTCTTGAGGTGCCCGGCGAGCCAGGTGATCGCCTCGACGTCGAGGTGGTTGGTGGGCTCGTCGAGCGCGATGACGTCCCAGTCGCCGGTGAGGAGCTTCGCGAGCGAGACCCGGCGCCGCTGACCACCGCTGAGGGATCCGATCTCGGCATCCCACGGCAGGTCGGTGAGCAGTCCTTCGATGACGTCGCGCACGCGCGCGTCGCCCGCCCACTCGTACTCCGGGGTGTCACCGACCACCGCGGCGCTGATCGTGAGATCGTCCGGCAGGTTGTCGGCCTGATCGAGCACGCCGATCCGCGTGCCTCCGCGCACGGTTACGCGGCCGGAGTTCGGCTCCTTGATGCCGGCCAGCATGCCGAGGAGGCTCGACTTGCCGTCGCCGTTGCGGCCGACGATGCCGATGCGGTCGCCCTCCTCGATGCCGAGGGTCACGGAGTCGAAGACGACCCTGGTCGGATATTCGAGGTGGAGCGCCTCAGCGCCGAGAAGATGTGCCATGTTCCTTCCAGGGTAGCCTCGTGCGGGGATCCGGCCGGCCGTCGCCCGGCAGGGTGACCTCCGACCGACGTCGCCCGATCTAGGATCGACGGGTGCCAAGGAATCGCCGGGTGTTCTCGCTCATGCTCGACAATCGCAAGGCGAAGCTGATGGAGTCGAAGAGGCGACCCGGTCGCTTCGAGCTCAGCGTCGATGGGATTCCGCAGTCCGTCGTCTCGATGACCGAGCCCACCTCACTCGAATACGCCTACATCCAGCACATCGCCAGAGCGATCGATGCCGCGGCCGAACCCGGTGCACCGCTGTTCACCGTGCATCTGGGGGCCGGAGCACTCACGCTCGCGCGCTACGTCGAGGCCACGCGTGCCGGATCGCCTCAGCTCGCGGTCGAGTTCGAGCCCGCTCTCTATGCCGCGGTGATCGCCGCGCTGCCCCTGCCCCCCGGCGCTGATCTGCGAGTCATCTTCGGCGATGCGCGAGCGGTCGCCGACGCGGCTCTTCCGGGCGAGAGGGGACCGTCGGCGCCGTCATCCCCATCCCCGGCGGTCGACGCGGCGGCAACGGGAAGCACCGCGGTCGACACCGATTGGGTGGATGCGCGCTTCACCGTCGTCGATCTGTGGGATGCCGCGGTCATCCGGCATCGCGTGGCCAGCCAGGAGTTCTACCGCCGCGTCGCCGCGCGCTCCGCGTCAGATGGAATCGTGGCGGTGAACCTGCTCGACGGGCACCCGTTCGAGTACTCACGACGACAGGCCGCCACGCTGAGCTCCGTGTTCGACCACATCGCGGTCGTTCTCGACGCAGAACCGGAAGATGACGAAGGGCCACTCGGCAACGTCGTCATCTTCGCCAGCGATGAGCCGCTGGACGTCGTGACGAACCCCGACCTTCTCGGCTCACCGCGACCGCACATGCTCCACGACGATTCCCTGCCGTCGTGGATCGCCGAAGCGCGCATCATGACCGACGCCGACGGCACGGACTCCCCCGACCCCGACGACCCGATCTGGGACTAGGGCGAGCACGATTCCCTCAGCTCGCCTCCGCTGACGCACCGTCTGTGACGGCGGGGGCTGTGACGGATCCTGCCGTGCGCAGGAAGACGATGATCCAGCTGAAGATCAGCACGGCCGCGATCAACTCGACCGCGGTGAGGTTGTAGTAGCCGACCGCGAAGAAGGCGGCGAGCAGGACGATCACCAGCACGTAGATCCATCCGAAGGCCACGAACACGCGAGGGATGGTCGGCAGGAACCACGGCAGTCCGACCACGACGATCCCGAACACGACGGCCATGCCCGTCGCGACGGTGTTGTGCAGGAGGAAGAACTCGTCCACGGGGAAGATGCCGACGCACGCGAGGAAGATCCCCATCAGGATCAGACCGCCGCGCACCATGAAACGGCGCAGCGCTGCGGCTGCGGAAGCTGCGGAATCGGACATCGGTGTCTCTCCTTCGAGCGTGGCGCTGGCCGGCGGCGGGGTGGACGCCGGTCGTCCTCTCATTCTCGGACGAGCACCGTCACCGCACTTGTCGCGGAGCGCGCCGCAGATGTCCGAGTGCGAAGGATGATCCGGTCGGGGCTCAGTTGCGGGGGTAGTCCTCGAAGATGAGCGTGGTCCTCGTCGAGCGGATCGACGGGATCGCCTGGATGTCCTCCAACACGATGCGACGCAGATCGCGAGCATCGTTCGCCCGCACCAGCAGGATCACGTCGAAGTCGCCCCCGACCAGCGCCATGTGCTCGATCTCGGGTATCGAGCGCAGCCGTTCGCTCACGGCCTGCCACGTCGCCTGCTCGATCGCGAGGGTCACATACGCGCTGGCGTGGTGCCCGAGGAGCACGGGATCGGTGCGCACGGAGTACCCCGTGATGACGCCGGCATCGGTCAGGCGCTTGATCCGCGCATGGGCGCCGGCGCGGGAGATGTGCACCGCGTCCGCGATCGCCGTCATCGATGCCCGCGCGTCACGGCGCAGCTCCTCGAGGATCGCGCGATCCGTCTCGTCCAGAGCGACCATGCGACCCCTTTCCTCAGCGCAGTATTTCTGACACTTCGATCAAGAATGCCTCACTCCAGCCACATTCATCCAGGATTCTCCAAAAGATCTTGGATGACTGTCGCCCCGCAGGCAAGCTGTCCTCACCGAGTTCGGCAAGGAGGGCGAACGCATGCTGCACACCGACCTGCTCCCGCGAGACACCGCGGTGCAACTGATCGACCAGAGCGGAGCGCCGGTCGTGGACGACCAGTACGCGCTCCCCGACACCGACACCCTCCTGGCCGCCTACAGCGGGCTCGTCGAGGGCCGACGCATCAACGATCAGGCCGGAGCCCTGGTGCGCCAGGGGCGCCTCGCCGTCTACCCGTCGTCGCACGGCCAGGAGGCCTGCCAGGTCGGCGCCGCGATGGTTCTCGGCTCCACCGATTGGCTGTTCCCGACCTATCGCGACTCGGTCGCCGTGATCGCTCGCGGGGTCGAGCCCGCCGACGCCATGGTCCTCCTCAAGGGCGACTGGCACTCGGGGTACGACGTGCGCGCGCATCGCGTCGCCCCGCAGGCCACGCCGCTCGCCACGCAGCTGCTGCATGCGGTCGGCTTCGCCCAGGCCGCGAAGCATCGGGGCGAGGACACCGTGGTGCTCGCCCTCTGCGGCGACGGTGCGACCAGCGAGGGCGACTTCCACGAGGCCATGAACTTCGCCGCGGTGTTCCACGTCCCCGTCGTCTTCTTCGTGCAGAACAACGAGTTCGCGATCTCGGTCCCGCTCGTGCGGCAGACGGCGGCCCCCTCCCTCGCCCACAAAGCCGTCGGCTACGGGATGCCGGGACAGCGCGTCGACGGCAACGACGTCGCTGCAGTCCTCGCCGTGCTCGGCGATGCCGTGTCTCGCGCCCGTGCCGGCGGGGGCCCGTCCCTCATCGAGGCGCACACGTATCGGATGCAGGCGCACACCAACGCCGACGACGACACCCGCTATCGCGAGCGCGACGAGGTGCAGGCCTGGGTCGCCCGTGATCCGCTGGTGCGACTGCGCGCACACCTCACCTCCACCGGCGCACTCGACGCCGAGGCCGAGGAGCGCTTCGCGGCGGGCGCGGAGGAGATCGCGACCGCGATGAGGGCCGCCCTGAACACCGATGCCGACCTCGATCCCGAAGACCTGTTCCGCTTCGTGACCGAGACCCGATCCCCGCAGCTCGATGAGCAGTGGCACCTGCTGCGTGACGAGATCGAGCGCTCCGGTCTCGCCGATGCCGGAAGCACCCTGAACGGAGGCCACCGATGACGATCGCACAGGACGACACCCGCACCGAGACCGCGTCCGGCACGACGACGATGACGATGGCGGCCGCGCTCAACAGAGCGCTGGCCGACGCCATCGAGTCCGATCCGGATGTCGTGGTCTTCGGCGAGGACGTGGGCGCGCTGGGCGGCGTCTTCCGCATCACCGACGGACTCACCGCGCGCTTCGGCGAAGAGCGCTGCTTCGACACCCCGCTCGCGGAGTCCGGCATCGTCGGCACCGCCGTCGGCATGGCCATGAACGGTCTGCGTCCCGTGGTGGAGATGCAGTTCGACGCGTTCGCGCTCCCCGCGTTCGAGCAGGTCGTCAGCCATGTCGCCAAGCTCGGCAACCGCACCCGCGGCGGTATGCGGATGCCTCTGGTGATCCGCATCCCGTTCGGCGGCGGCATCGGCGGTGTCGAGCATCACTGCGACTCGTCCGAGGCCTATTACGCGCACACGCCGGGCCTGACCGTCGTCAGCCCGTCCACGCCGCAGGATGCCTACTCCCTGCTGCGTGCGGCCATCGCCTCCCCCGACCCTGTGATCTTCCTCGAGCCCAAGAAGCTCTACTGGGCCAAGGGCGAGGTCGACACCTCGATCACGGCGGAGCTGGGAACAGCACGCATCGCCCGCGACGGCACGGACGTGACGCTGCTGGCCTACGGAGCCTCCGTGCCTCTGGCGCTCGAAGCGGCCGAGGTCGCCGCCGCCGAAGGACGCAGCGTGCAGGTCGTCGACGTCCGCTCGCTCTCGCCGTTCGATGACGCCACCGTGACGGCCGCCGTGAAGTCGACCGGTCGCGCCGTCGTGATCGCCGAGGCGCCGGGCTATGTGAGTGTGGCGTCCGAGATCCAGGCCAGGGTGTTCGAGCGCTGCTTCGAGTACCTCGCCGCTCCCGTACGACGGGTGACGGGCTTCGACACCCCCTACGCCCCTCCGAAGCTCGAGCACTGGTACCTCCCCGACGTCGACCGCGTGCTCGACGCGATCGACACGCTGCACTGGGAGGACGAGGCATGAGCACTCCGCTGAAGCCGCATGCGGGCGCCCAGGTGTTCCGGCTCCCCGACCTCGGTGAGGGCCTGACCGAAGCGGGCCTCGTGCAGTGGCTCGTCGCCGTGGGCGACACCATCACGACCGATCAGCCGATCGCCGAGGTCGAGACGGCGAAGAGCATCGTCGAGCTGCCGTCGCCCTTCGCCGGGGTTGTCACCGCGCTGCACGGCACCGCCGGCGACACGATCGACGTCGGCGCCCCGGTGCTCGAAGTGGCCGATCCCCTGACATCG
>NZ_JAGYWT010000138.1:0-5659 GCF_019279095.1 Microbacterium sp. BF1
CTTCGCGACGAGCGCTCATCGCACGATCGACCCCTCGGGAACGGTCGCCGGATTCGCCGACGCAGCCGACGGCCATCTGCCGCTCGTCGCGACCCTCAGCGCCGCGCGGGTGCTCGACACGCTCGCCGCCCTCCTCGGAGTGGATCACGAAGAACTCAGCCGACTCGCCCTTGCTGCGTCTCCCGGTGCCGGCGGTCTGGTGCTCGAGCCGTACCTGGAGGGCGAGCGCACCCCGAACCTCCCGGATGCGACCGGAACCCTATTCGGCATGACGCTCGCCTCGACCACGAGAGAGAACGTCGCTCGCTCGGCCTATGAGGGCGTGCTCGGCGGTCTGCTGTTCGGCCTGAACGCGATCCGCGACCTCGGCGTGCCCACGGAGCGGGGCATCCTCATCGGCGGTGGCGCCCGGTCCGCGGCCGTGCGCGCGATGGCCCATGATGACGAACTCGGTGAGTCCGATGCCGAACGCCCCGATGGCGAGGGCGATCAGTCCTGGAGGCATGACGACTCTCCTGATAGATTGGTGGGGATACTTGCAGACGCCGCATATTGCACATCGAACGTAATGATTGCACACGCAAGTATATGGCGCAAGCAACTAACTCGGAGGATGGCCATGGGTATCGGTGACGACGCGGTCGAGGTGCGTGCGCAGGGCTGGCGGACGCTCGCCGCCCTGCACGGCCTGATCGAGACCGCGCTCGAGCGCAGCCTGGGAGAGGCGGCATCGCTCTCGGTCGTCGAGTACACCGTGCTCGACGCGCTCGACAGGCAGGACGGATGGCACATGCGCATGCAGCAGCTCGCGCGTGCGGCGGCCCTGAGCCCCAGCGCCACGACCCGCCTGGTCAACCGCCTCGAGGACCGCGGTCTCCTCACACGCATCCTGTGTGCCGATGACCGTCGCGGCATCTACACCGAGCTCACTCCCGCAGGTCGCGAGCTCTACGAACAAGCGCGACCGATCCATGACGCCGCCCTCGAGCGGGTGCTCGAAGACGCGGCGGCGCAGCCGGAACTAGCCCCCGTCGTCGAGGCACTGCACGGTGTCTAGCAGCCGACCGACCTTCCACCGGGAGATCTTGAGGAGTCCGCCGATCTCGTCCTGGGTCTTGTCCTCGTCGTAGTACAGCTCGGCGACGCGAACCATGAGCAGATCTTCTTCCACGGCTTCCTCCTTCCTCCTCCAGAGTAGGCCTTTGACAGCGTTCGCGCACCATCTTGCTCATATGCGCATTCTCCGCCAGGGCGAGTGCACATCCGCCGGGACGACGAAAGGGCGCCCGTCGTGATGACGGACGCCCTTCGAGTCGATCGGGATCAGGCGCGCTTGCGCGTCGTGAGCACCTGGTCGACGATGCCGTACTCCAGCGCCTGCGATGCGGAGAGGATGTTGTCGCGGTCGATGTCGCGGTTCAGGAGGATGTACAGGACCATGAGGTCGGCCTTGTCGTGGACGGCCATCACGGCCCCGGTGGTGCCGAGTCCCATCGCGTTCTGCACGAGCACGTAGACCGGCCAGATCCCGGTGACGCCGAAGAGCACGCACTGCATGGCGATCCAGGCGTTGTTCGTCCAGACCATCCCCATGAAGGCAGCGGCCGGGTTCTCGGTGTAGTAGCCCGTGAAGCTCTCGTCCGCGTACTGCTCGAGGGCCGCCGGGGAGCCCAGGGTCGCCACCAGCGCCGGATCGCTCGCGATCCAGGCTGCGGTACCGACGGCGACCGCGATGAACGAGATCGCGATCACCAGCGTCGTCCAGCGCAGGCGGTGCAGCGCAGCAGGAAGCTGCAGGCGGAAGAATCGTCCCGTCTGCGTGAGGATGCTGTCGGACGCGCCGGTGAGGCGCAGCCTGGCGCGAACGAGGATGGTGGACAGATACGCGCCCTGGGGCGAGTCGCCGACGGATGTCTTCAGCTCGGCCAGATCGGCGGAGGCGGCGCGGTATCGCACGATGAGCTCGTCCACCCCGTCGCCGTCGAGTCGGGCGCGACTGAGTTCGTCCAGTCGCTCCCATTCGGCGCGGCGTGCATCGGTCAACGCATCGGCATCCACCTGATTTACTGTACTCATGTCCGTCCCGATCGACGTCTCCGACGAGGTGCTCTCCGGCGAAGCCGTCGCGATCGATGTGCAGCCCGTGGGGTTCCTCCTGCGGGCGCTCGGCGCCGCGATCGACATGCTCCTCGGATACGCCGTGTTCATCCTGTGGATCTTCCTGCGCATCTGGCTGCTGGATGTCGGCGTGCTGGATGAGACCACCGACCGCATCGCCCTGGTCTCGGCGTTCGTCGTGAGCTTCGTCGTCCTGCCGATCACGATGGAGGTCGCCTTGAAGGGGCGCAGTCTCGGCAAGCTGGCGGTCGGCGGCAGGATCGTACGCGTGGACGGTGGTGCCGCCGGGTTCCGTCACGCCTTCATCCGAGCCCTTCTGGGTGTGCTCGAGATCTACATGACCTTCGGCGGCGTCGCCGTGCTCACCGGCGCGTTCAACGCGCGGTCGCAGCGCTTGGGCGACCTGGTCGCCGGAACCTACAGCCAGCGCGTGCGCACACCGGCACTCGTCTCGCACGTCCCGGTGCTCCCTCCGGCCTTGGCCGGTTGGGCCCAGATCGCCGACGTCGCGCGTCTCCCCGACCGGCTCGCCCGCCGAATCTCCCAGTTCCTGCAGAGCGCTCCCCGCATGATCCCGGCCGCGCGGGAGCGGGTCGCCCTCGATCTGCTCACCGAGGCGAGCCCTTTCGTCTCCCCGATGCCCTCCGCGCCGCCGGAGCAGATCCTGATCGGGATCACCGTGCTGCGCCGTGAGCGCGAGCGCAGAGCACTGCAGAACTCCGATCGGCGCGCCGAGCGGCTCACCGGTAGACGCGTCGGCGTCTGAGCCGGTACTCGGCGCCTCCTGTCAGCACCGTTCCGCAGTGGGCGTGCTCAGTACCGATAGTGCTCGAGCTTGTACGGCCCCTCCACGGGTACCCCGATGTAGGCGGCCTGCTCGTCGGTGAGCGTGGTCAGCTGCACACCGAGAGCGTCGAGGTGCAGGCGGGCCACCTTCTCGTCGAGCGCCTTGGGAAGCACGTAGACGCCGGTCGGATAGGCGGCGATGTTCGTGTAGAGCTCGAGCTGTGCGAGCACCTGGTTGGTGAACGACGCGCTCATCACGAACGACGGGTGCCCCGTGGCGTTGCCGAGGTTCATCAGGCGTCCTTCGCTGAGAACCAGGACGCTACGACCGTTCGGCATGCGCCACTCGTGCACCTGCGGCTTGATTTCGACCTTCTCCACGCCGTCGAGTGCTTCGAGCCCTGCCATGTCGATCTCGTTGTCGAAGTGACCGACGTTCGCCACGATCGCGAGGTGCTTCAGCGCCTGCAGATGCTCGGTCGTGACCACGTCGCGGTTGCCAGTGCCGGTCACCAGGATGTCGATCTCGCCGGCCACGTCGAGCAGACGCGCGACCTGGAAGCCGTCCATGGCGGCCTGCAGCGCGCAGATCGGATCCACCTCGCTCACGATCACGCGCGCACCCTGACCGCGCAGAGCCTCAGCAGCCCCCTTGCCGACGTCTCCGTAGCCGCAGACGAAGGCGACCTTGCCACCCATGAGCACGTCCGTCGCACGGTTGAGACCGTCGGGAAGCGAGTGCCGGATGCCGTACTTGTTGTCGAACTTGCTCTTGGTGACCGAGTCGTTCACGTTGATGGCGGGGAAGAGCAGCTCCCCCGCGGCCGCGAGCTCGTACAGCCGGTGCACACCGGTCGTGGTCTCCTCGGTGACGCCGATGAGGCCAGCGGCGAGCCTGGTCCAGCGATCGGGTGCGACCGCGAGCGAGGCGCGCAGCAGGTCGAGGATGATCGTGTACTCGTGGGAGTCGGTCTCGGTCGGCTCGGGAACGGCACCGGCCTTCTCGAACTCGACGCCCTTGTGCACGAGCAGGGTCGCATCTCCGCCGTCGTCGAGGATCAGGTTGGGTCCGTCGAAACCTGCAGAGGACCAGTCGAAGATGCGATCGGTGCAGGCCCAGTACTCGTCGAGCGTCTCGCCCTTCCATGCGAACACGGGAACGCCTGCCGGCGCGTCGACGGTGCCACCGGGGCCGACCACGACCGCAGCCGCCGCCTCGTCCTGGGTCGAGAAGATGTTGCAGCTCGCCCACCGCACCTGGGCGCCGAGCGCCACGAGCGTCTCGATGAGGACGGCGGTCTGCACTGTCATGTGCAGCGAGCCCGCGATCCGGGCACCCTTCAGGGGTTGCGCGGCGCCGAACTCCTCACGAAGCGCCATGAGACCCGGCATCTCGTTCTCGGCGAGTCGCAACTGGTGACGGCCGGCTTCGGCGAGGGACAGGTCGGCGACGCGGTACTCGAGCTCGGTCATGCGCTCATTCTTCCATCATGAAGTGGCCGACAGCAGGCGCGTGTCAGAAACGGATCGCATCGATCACCTTCACCCGCAGCGCGACCAGGGCGGGGATGAATCCCGACACCGCCCCGACGATGACGGAGGCGAGGAGACCGATGAGCGCTGCGCGCATGGGGAAGGGCGGGATGTCCTGGATCCCGTAGAACATCGACGTGATGATCCACTCCGAGCGCAGCACGGCGACGACGATCGCGATCCCGATCACGCCTGCCACGGTCGTCGCGACCAGGCTCTCCAGGAAGACGGCGAAGAACACCCGCCCCGAGCTCGCTCCGAAGGCGCGCCGCACCCCGATCTCTCGCACGCGCTGGCGCATCGCCACGAGTTGGATGTTGATCAGGCTGAGCGCACCGAGAGCGAGGATCAGCGCTGCGATACCCCCGGTGACCATCTCGAACGTGGCCTGAGCGTCCAGAGCTCCCGGTTGCGCCGCCCAGTCGGAGCGGTTCACCGTGACCGTCTGTCCCTCGGGCAGGCCCGCTCGGAGATCCATCGCGAGCACCGGCGCGATCTGGTCGACCTGCCCCGTTCCCATCCAGATCTCGTACTGCGTCCAGGCGTCGGCGGGCAGCGCATCCACGCGCGCGCGGTACGCATCGTAGAGCAGGTCCACGCGCAGCTCCTCGTCGCCGAAGCCCTGGCGCGGTGTGATGCCGACCATCTGGTAGGTGCCTCCGGCCGGGCCACTGAGCGTGACGGTCGGGTGCTGCGTCAGCGGCACTCGTCCCAGACGCTCCCAGAGCGGCTCCGTGATCACGACGGGCGGCGCCATCGCCTCGACGTCGGAGTCGAGGAACCAGCGCCCCTCCAGAAGCCGCTCCCGGTGGATCTGCGAGAACGCGGGGTCCATGACACGCGCGGCCACCGGCGTTATGCCTTCGGGGAGCTGCACGTCGAGGAGCACTCCCTGGGCGATACGCGCCGTGTGGCTGAACCCGAAGCGCTCGGAGACACGGCTGAAGCGCGCATCGAAATCGTCGGCGTCGACAGGTGTGCCGTCATCGCTGTTGACGGAGACGACGACCGTCGCCGCTCGCCCTCCCCACCGGTCGGACTGCTCGGCCTGGAACTGGCGCTGGTATTCCGAGACCGCCACGACCGCGGTGAGCGCCCCCACCGACACGGCGATCCCGATCAGGCTGAGCAGGACGCGCAGCTTGTGCACGCGGATCTCCGCCCAGGCGTCGGAGAGAGCGCCGAGGAAGCCGGTCATGCGACGAACTCCGGCGGCGCGGAC
>NZ_JAGYWT010000139.1:0-5653 GCF_019279095.1 Microbacterium sp. BF1
CGAGATCGCGTCTCTTTGAGCTGCCGACATGGCGACGACGCCCACACTCTTGCCGGGTCGACTATCAAGGTGGTGAATCACTCGCTCGGCGACGTAGCGAGCTTCCAATGGGTTGTCCTGTCCCTGCTCCTCGACCTCGTTGCGGTGCACGAGGTTGTAATGCGGCTGCACAGCGACCGGCAGCGCGGCACCGGTGCGACGGGCGATCTCGATCCACTCGCGGATGCGATCGGCGGAGTAGTTCGACACGGCGATGTGCCGCACCAGACCGTCGTCGACGAGCTGACCGAACGCGGCGACAGTCTCCTCCAGCGGAACCGTCTCGTCGTCGAAGTGCGCGTAGTAGAGGTCGATCTCATCGACGCCCAGGCGCGCCAGCGAGGCTTCGGCGGCCTTGCGGACGTTCGACGCGGCAAGACCGCGGAACTTCGGGTGCTGGCTCACCTTGGTCGCGACGACCACCCCTGCGGGCCTGCGAGAAGCCAGCCATTCGCCGACGATCGTCTCACTCTCTCCGCCCTCGTTCCCCGGCACCCAGGAGCTGTACGAGTCAGCGGTGTCGATGAAGTCGCCACCGCCGTCCACGAACGCGTCGAGAACCGCGAAGGAGGTGTCGCGGTCGGCCGTCCAGCCGAACACGTTGCCGCCGAGCGAAAGCGGGAGGACGTCGAGATCACTGGTGCCGATGCGAGTCATGAGGGGGACAACCTCCGAGTCCACCCGTCGCATTCCCGGATGCCCTCCTGTGGCGACCCGCAGACATCACCGCGTCGGCCTCTCCTCCTCGTGATGGATCTGAGAGGGGCGCCCCACGAGCCGTGGATCAGGGGCGTGAGCGATCAACGGATCCTTGCCCGGGTAGTCGAACCGCGAGAGGACGCACCTCATCGCTTCCAGCCGCGCGCGCCTCTTGTCGTTGGACGCGATGACGGTCCAAGGGAGGGCAGGGGTGTCCGTCCGAAGGAACATCGCCTCCTCCGCTGCGATGTACTCGTCCCAGCGGTCGATGCTCGCGAGGTCGGTCGGGCTGAGCTTCCATTGCGCGACCGCGTCTTCGCCCCGGCGCGCGAAGCGGCTCCGCTGCTCCGCCTCATCGATCGAGAACCACAGCTTCACGAGGCGTATGCCCGAGCCGACGAGCATGCGCTCGAACTCCGGCACGGTCTGGATGAACTCCTCGTACTCGGTGGACGAGCAGTAGCCCATGACCCGCTCGACACCGGCGCGGTTGTACCAGGAGCGATCCATCATCACGATCTCGCCGCCGGAGGGCAGATGCGCGACGTAGCGCTGGAAATACCACTGCGTCCGCTCCGCATCGGTGGGTTTGTCGAGTGCCACGACACGGGCACCCCGAGGGTTCAGATGCTCCATGAAGCGCGTGATCGCGCCGCCTTTGCCCGCCGCGTCTCTTCCCTCGAACAGGATGAGCACGCGGTCGGACGAGCGCGTGATGTGCGCCTGGAGCTTGAGGAGTTCGATCTGCAGCAGGCGCTTCTCGCATGCGTACGCCTCCCGCGTGAGCGCGGTCTCATACGGGTCGCCGCTCTGCCACTCCGGCATGGACCGCTGCGACTCCGGCGAGCTGCTCATGACATACCCCTCCCCCGGTGCTCCATGGATCACGCCCTTCAGGGGCAAGCGCAGGTGGCCGCGGCGGGGAGTCGGCCACCTGCGCAGTCATCCACCTGGTGTCACGACGTCGTACCCACCAGGAAACTCAACGTTCAGTAACGTATCACCCTCCAGTGCGATACTCCGATATACTCTTTCACCATCACGATCTGGCGCGGAAAGTGCGCGCGGTGGCGGCTATGGTGCAGAGATGGGAACGATCCAGTACGGCAACGGCGAGGAGATCCATATCGAGGACCGCGCGCTCGCGCATCTGAAGGTGGTCATCGCCACCAAGTTGCGACGCAACGAGAGCTTCACCCTGTCGTGGCGTCATCCCGACGGAGATCCCGCAGGACGCTCGACGATCTGGCTGCACCCCTCGATTCCGCTCCGCTCCGCTTCACCTTCGACGAGCCGGAGGCGCCCCCGCTGAACCCCTCGTGGATTCAGGACCTCATGCAGTCGGCGAGCTCGACGGGCGGGATCGGCCTCATCGACGAGGTCGTCGACACACCAGAACCCGTCTCAGTGGACTGAGTCCGCCGAGAGCACGGATCAGAGACGCGTGAGCCTCAGCTCGTCCGCCATACGGAGAGCAGCTGCCATCCCTCGGGCACCTGCGACTCGAGGGCAGCCATGTCGTCGCCTTCGATCTCACGGATACCGTCACGACGCAGGAACTTGCCTTCGACCGAGCGCATCGATCCTGCTTTCTCCATCGTCGCCATCGCCGAGACGAGGTCCCATCCGGCGGGAGCCTGAGCGGTGAGCTGCGCGCGAACCTCGGCGAGGTCTTCGCCCTTCAGCGTCACGCTGTGGGCTTCGACAGGGCGAATCAGTCCGTGGAGCATCACACCAGCCTAGGACGAGGGAGGGGCGGATGTTTCGTTCACTCCCCTGCACCCCTGCTCTGCGAAGGGCCGGAGGAGTGATACCGCCCCCACCCGCCTGCGCTGTAGGGCGAGTCGCTGCTGGATCAGCGACGGGGTCGGCTCCGCATCGGGCTCGCTCATGCGCAGAGCCTACGACCTACGCGACGGGGCATACCGGGCAAAATCGCCGACGACGGACAAGCCCGGCCCGAGTTCTGCCTGCAGATCTGCCACGAGCTGCTGGCCCTCAGCGATCCATGTGCGTCCGATCAGTGGATCTGGCCATCGCATTTCAGTGACCGGATCCAGCACGGTCTCCCAGACCTAATTCCACTCCCGGAGCCGCTTTCGCAGCTCAGCTGAGACCACAAACTTCTCCGGTATCCGGTCGCCTCCGAACCACTCCGGGTACAGCAGAAACGTGTTCATACGCTCTTCAGGAGTCATCCCCCGACTATCTAGGTTCGCCATCAGGGCGACGATAGCAATGCGGGAGCGTGCCATACGCATCCCGGCATTCGTCGCCTCTCGGCTGATGCCGTCGGTGTTTCCTGAGCCGACTACGGGACTCGAACCCGTAACCCCCGTTTAAAAGATCCCCTGTTCATACGTGTACTTGCGTGCACCGTCCGCAGGATTTCGCGGGATCGGTACAACCATGTACACGCATGTACAGATCCAAAACCACGACTAAGCCATGGATCCGCCGCCTCTCCGACGTCGGAGGTTGCGACACAGAATCAAACCCTCTCGGACGGAGGAAGGAATCACCGGCTATGGGGAGCCCCGGCTCGACGCTCTCCGCGTACCGGGATAAGCAGTCACAGGAACCTACAATCACCACAGGCCCCACACAGCCATCGGGAAGCTCCCGCCCATCAGCCGGATCTCAAACAACCTGACTGGGCACTACAACTAGTGCGTCGCTCCAGAAAGGATGACTGGGCCTGTACGTAGTACGACTCCGCCTGGGACGATGAGCGATCCTGCTGCCGCGTTCCATCGGGCGTAGTGTGGCGAGCTGTGGTGCGCAGCTAATGCGCCCGAGTTGCGGTAGAGCTCGTAAACGCCGTAGGTCCGGGCATCCTCGTCTATCAGAATGACGTCGTAGGCGAGGCAGCCGGGCTCGTCGGCAACCGAGCGCACCGCGAGATCGCCGATCAGCGCGAGGAATCTTTCGCGCTGCGTCTTGCGTACGGTGAGTAGCGCCCAGAGCGCAACCCGCGTCGGGGCGGCAGATACGGTGCCGGTGCTCACTGGTTCGAGAAGGCGGCGTCGAAAGACGCGCTGGGCCGGGGCCAGAGGAGGGAACGGACGAAACTGACGGCTTGTGCGGCCCCATGTAGACGGTCCATGCCGGCGTCTTCCCACTCGATGGAGATTGGGCCGGTGTAGCCGATGGCTTCGAGAGCGCGGAAGGAGTCCTCCCATGGCACGTCGCCGTGCCCGGTCGAGACGAAGTCCCAGCCGCGCCGCGGATCTCCCCAGGGCAGGTGCGAACCCATGACACCGGCACGTCCGTTGGTCGGTCGGAGGCGTGTGTCCTTGCAGTCGACGTGGTAGATGCGGTCCTTGAAGTCCCAGATGAATCCCACCGGATCGATGTTCTGCCACATCATGTGCGATGGATCCCAGTTGAACCCGAACGACTCCCGATGCCCGATGGCCTCGAGCGTGCGCACCGAGGTCCAATAGTCGTACGCGACCTCGCCCGGGTGCACCTCATGGGCGAATCGCACACCATGGTCGTCGAAGACGTCGAGGATCGGGTTCCATCGCGTCGCGAAGTCCTCGTACCCCGTCTCGATGACGGATGCCGGCACCGGCGGGAACATCGCCACGTATGGCCACACCGACGAGCCCGTGAACCCCACCACGGTGTCAACACCCAGCGCCCGGGCGACCCGGGCGGAGCGCTTCATGTCCTCCGCGGCACGCTGCCGCACCCCCTCAGCTTCCCCGTCGCCCCACACGTAGGGGCGCAGGATCGCCTGGTGCCGGAAGTCGATGGGCGCGTCACATACTGCTTGCCCGGCGAGGTGGTTCGAGATCGCGTAGACCTTCAACCCGTGTCGGTCGAGGATCTCAAGCCGCGACGCCAAATACACCGGGTCTTCATCTGCCCGCTGCAAATCGAGGTGATCACCGGACGCCGCAATCTCGAGCCCGTCGTAGCCCCACGAGGCGGCGAGCCGAGCGACCTCCTCGAGCGGTAAATCCGCCCACTGCCCCGTGAAGAGGGTGACCGGGTGGGACGCCGCAGCGCTCACGCCGCGCTCGTCTCGACTGGCCGCACCGCCGCGACGTCCACCCACTGCCCGCTCCTCGAAGAGACGACCACGGCGTCGGTGAGCTGCGCCGCCCGCACCCCATCAGCGAAGGTGGGCAGCCCGTCGACGGCCTCGCCGCGGATGACGGCGTGCACGTCGCGCACGAACAGGGTGAAGCAGTCCTGGTAGCCCTGCGGATGACCCGACGGCACGCTCACGTACGAACGGGCGGAGGTGTCACCGAAGGTCTCGAGGCCCTTGGGCAGCAGCGAAACACCCTCGGTCGAGCCGATCCAGAGCTCGTTTGGGCTCTCCTGGTCGAAGGCGTAGGAGCGCTGCTCGCCGTCAAGCGAAAGCCAGAGCCGGTTCTTGCGGCCGGGCGTGGCCTGCGAGATGACGACCGAGCCCGTAGCGCCACGATCGGTCTGGAACATCATGGTCACCCCATCCTCACTCGAGACCGGCACCTCATTGCCATCTGAGAGCCGAGTGTCGTGGAGCCGCGAGCGCTGGGCAAGGAGCCGCTCGATGCGGTGACCGGTGGCGAACTCGAACAGGTCGCACCAATGCACGCCGATGTCAGCGAAGGCGCGTGAGGCACCATCGTCGACCCGCCAGTTGTAGCTGGATTGCTCGGCCAGCCAATCCTGCAGATAGTGGCCGTGAGCGAGCCAGATGCGCTCACCAGAGGAGGCTATCCGCGCGCGGGCCTCTCGCACGGTCGGGTAAAAGCGGTAGACGAAGGGCACCGTGTGCACCACACCGGCCGCCTGCGCGGCCGCTTCGAGGCGAGTGGCCTCCGCGGCACCGAGCGCGAGCGGCTTCTCGCACACCACGTGCTTGCCTGCCGCGATGGCCGCTTCGGCTAGTTCGACGTGCTGCGCGTTGGGGGTG
>NZ_JAGYWT010000014.1:0-13704 GCF_019279095.1 Microbacterium sp. BF1
CTCGCGCAGATCACGGAAGACGCCTCGACGACCCTGGCGCAGGCGAAGGGCGCTGTGGCGGCGGCCGAGACGCTGGAGTCCGAGGTCGTCGCCTCCGGGCTCGACGTCGGCGTCGTCACGACGATCGACACCTCCGACCTCGTCAGCCACATCGACAAGCTGGATGACAGCGACGTGACTCCGGTGCTTCTGGTGGGCATCCTCGCCGACAAGGCGGAAGAGGAGACGGCGAACGTCGTCGCCGATACCGCAGAGCTGCGCAGTGCACTCACCGCGGCGCAGCAGAAGCAGGCGGAGGAAGAGGCCGCGAGGATAGCGGCGGAGCAGGCGGCGGCTCAGGCCGCCGCGGAGCAGCAGGCGGCGGCCGCATTGGCCGCAGCCAACACGCCGGAGGGTGCCAAGGCCTCCGCGCAGCAGATCATGTCGAGCACCTACGGATGGGGCGGCGATCAGTTCTCCTGCCTGAACTCCCTGTGGAACAAGGAGTCCGGTTGGAACTACCAGGCGTACAACCCGAGCGGTGCCACCGGCATCCCGCAGGCGCTTCCCGGCAGCAAGATGGCGTCAGCCGGATCCGACTGGCAGACGAACGCCGCCACTCAGGTCGCCTGGGGACTGGGATACATCTCGTCGGTGTACGGCACTCCCTGCAGCGCATGGGCGCATTCGCAGGCCATGAACTGGTACTGATCCCCGCCCGTCCTCCCGAGGATTCTCTAGCCATCGGCGGGCGTCGAGTGCTACGGTGACTCTGGCGACCTGGGGGCGTCACGGATCCGAGGAGGAGATATGCTCGACCCGGCAGCGTGGCGCGATGTGCCGCAGGAGGTCTCCACCGGCTCCCTGCCGGGGTGGGATCGCGTCGAGGAGATCGTGCGCGACGCGCACTCCCGCTATCGCGGGGAACGCGGCGGCACCGTCGCCGACTACATCCCCGTGCTCGCCGAGGTCGATCCGGAGCTCTTCGGTCTGGCGGTGATCGAGGTCGGTGGCGGGCTGCACGATGCCGGCGACGCTCTGCATCCTTTCTCCATCCAGTCGATCTCGAAGATGTTCGTCTACGCCCTGGCGATCCAGGAGCACGGCCATGAGCGCGTGCGCGACATCGTCGGCGTGAACAACACAGGACTCGCCTTCAACTCCGTCGTGGCGGTCGAGCTCAACGACGGGCATCCGATGAATCCGATGGTCAACGCCGGTGCGATCGCCACGACCGCCCTCATGCCCGGCGCCACCGCGGTCGAGCAGTGGGAGCGCGTTCGTGAGGGGCTCTCCGCCTTCGCCGGGCGTCCGCTGAGTCTCGACGGGGTGGTCTACGCATCGGAAGCGCAGACGAACGACCGCAATCGCGCTCTCGGTCGTCTGCTGCGCAGCTATGGTCGGCTGTCGGGCGATCCCGACGAGGTGGTCGACGTCTACACGCGTCAGTGCGCCTTGAGCGTCACGGCTCACGATCTCGCTGTGATGGGGGCGACGCTCGCCGACGGGGGAGTGAATCCGGTCACCGGAGAGCGGGTGGTCTCGGAAGAGGTGTGCCGCGACACTCTCGCTGTCGTCGCGTCGACGGGGTTGTACGAACGATCCGGCGACTGGCTGTTCGAGATCGGGCTCCCGGCGAAGTCCGGTGTCGCCGGCGGCATCGTCGCTGTCGCACCCGGCAAGGGCGCGGTTGCCGGATTCTCGCCGCGACTGGACGAGGCCGGGAACTCCATCCGCTCGCAGATGGCCATCGGGTACCTGTCACGTGTTCTGGGGCTGAACCTCTTCGCCTCGGCCCCGGCGCGTCGTGAAGCCTCCGCGACCGCACCCTCACCCGCACCGCAGGAGCAGTCATGACCCAGACGCAGCCGGAGCAGACCAAGACCTCGTGGTTCCCGATGGTCAGCCTGTTCCTCGCACAGGTGCTGATGTCGTTCAACGTCGCCGCGCTGCCGATCTCCCTCGGCGGCATGGTGAGCGAGTTCGGCGTCCCGCCCACGGTCGCGAGCACGACGATCGTCATGTACGGGCTCGCCGTGGCCGCGCTCGTGATGACAGGCGCGAAGCTCGGTCAGAGGATCGGCTGGGTGCTCATCTTCCGGATCGTGATCGCGCTGTTCGCGGCCTCCTCGGTGATGATGATCCTGGCGCCCACGGTGTGGTGGGCGATCGCCGGACAGGCCGTCGCCGGCGCGGCCGCAGCGATCATCGTGCCGTCGATCGTGGCACTCATTGCCGAGAACTACCGCGGCCAGCAGCAGGCGACCGCCATCGGCGCCATCGGTTCGGCGCGCGCGATCTCGGGTGTCAGCGCCTTCCTGATCGGCGGCACCCTGGGGACCCTGGTCGGCTGGCGGCCGATGTTCTTCATCGTGCTGGGGATCGCCGTCGTCGTCTTCGCACTGAGCTTCACCCTGCGCGGCGATCGCGGAGACGCGTCGATCCGCATCGACCTCGTCGCCTCACTCCTCATCGGCGCGGCGATCGTGCTGCTGACGCTCGGGTTCAACAACCTGAACTCCTGGGGTGCGGTGGCGGCGACGGCCGACGCCCCCTTCAACGTCATCGGGCTCTCGCCTGCCCCCGTCTTCATCGTGGTGGGGCTGGTACTCGGGCAGGCCTTCTTCCTGTGGACGCGGAGACGGATGTCGGAGGGGAGGGTTCCCCTGATCGATCTGAGCGTGCTCGGCTCGTCGCGTGAGCGGGCCGCCGTGTATGCCATGTTCATCGTGGTCGCCCTGGAGGGGTGCGTGAACTTCACGATCCCGCTCTACATCCAGATCGTGCAGGGCAGGACCCCGTTCGACACCTCGATGGCGATGATGCCGTTCAACCTCACCGTCTTCGTCACGGCCACGCTCGTGGTGCGGCTGTACCGGCGCTTCCCGCCGCGGACGATCGGCGTGGTCGGCTTCATCCTCACCACGGTCGCGCTGGTGTGGTTGTCGTTCGTCGTGAACAACAACTGGGAGACCATCCCGACGATCGCCGGGCTCATCGTCTTCGGCATCGGACAGGGCGCGCTGGTGACGCTGGTGTTCAACGTCCTCGTGACGGCGGCCCCCGCCGAACTCGCCGGAGACGTGGGTTCGCTGCGCGGCACCACGCAGAACCTCGCCTCGGCCGTCGGCACCGCGCTCGCAGGGGCGCTGCTGGTCTCTCTTCTCGGGCTCAGTATCGGTCGCGCTGTCGTCGAGCACCCCGAGCTTCCGCCGTCACTCGTCGCACAGGTCGACATGGACAACCTCAACTTCGTCAGCAACGACGATCTCCGTGCCGCGCTCGAGGCCACGGACGCGACGCCGGAACAGGTCGACGCAGCCGTCGCCGTGAACGAGGAGTCCCGGCTCGGCACTCTCAAGCTCGGCCTGCTCCTGCTCGCGGGTATCAGCGCGCTGGCGATCCTCCCGGCTTCGCGGCTCCCGCAGTATCGGCCGCACGAGATCCCCGACCCGTCGCCGGCGGCCGGGTCGGAGTGACGCTCAGCGCAGCTCGGAGATGAGCACCGCGCTGGTGCCGGGCGCGGTCGCCTCGAAGATGTGCGGAGCATCTCCGGCGTAGGTGAGGTAGTCGCCGGGGCCCAGCAGCACTGGTTCGTCGACCGGGCCGATCCGTGCCTGTCCCGTCAGCATGATCACGTGCTCGATCGTCCCGGGGTGATGAGGGTCGGAACGGCGGGCGTCGCCCGGCTCGGCCTGGATCAGGTAGATGTCACGGCGGGCGCCGGGAGGGCTCGCCGACAGCAACGTCGCGCTGTACGCGGCTGCGGAGGACGGAACGCCCGCGAGGTCGTCTGCGCGGATGAGGGTCGGTGCGTTGGCCTGCTGATCGACCAGCACGGCGAAGGGTACGCCGAGCGCCACGCCGAGCGCCCACAGCGTCTCGACGCTGGGGTTGCCTGCTCCGCTCTCCAGCTGGGACACCGTCGCCTTGGAGATGCCGGCTCGTCGAGCGAGCTCGGACACCGACAGACTCGCCGCCTCTCTCTCCCGACGCAGGGTGCGGGCGATGCGTGTGCGAAGTTCCTCCATGTGTTCATCATGTCAAACGTTCGTTCGCTTGACTATCCGTGCGCTGGTGTTCAGAATTATGATCATGTGTTCAGTGAAGCGAACAGTGGTTCGAGTGGTGTGTGATGACCGCAGAGCGTGAGGTCTGGCGCGAGTCGCTCGGCGTCGTTCTCGCGACCAGTGCCTACGGCATCTCTTTCGGCGCCCTCGCCGTGGCCTCGGGTCTCGACGTCTGGCAGACGTGTGTGCTGAGCCTGCTGATGTTCACCGGAGGATCCCAGTTCGCCTTCGTCGGCGTCTTCACTGCGGGCGGCGTCGCCGCGCTGCCCTCGGCGATCGCCTCGGCGGCGCTTCTCGGGGTGCGCAACGTCGCCTACGGCATGCGGATGTCGCCGATCGTCGGGGGAGGACCCGTGCGCAAGGCGGCTGCTGCGCACTTCACGATCGACGAGTCGACGGCGGTGGCGATCTCGCAGAGCGATCCGCGGCTGCGGCAGGTCGGATTCTGGGTGACGGGGATCGGCATCTTCGTCGGCTGGAACATCACCACCCTCGTCGGGGCGCTCGTGGGCGACGTGCTCGGCGACCCCAAGGCCTGGGGGCTGGATGCGGCGGCGGCCGCGGCATTCCTCGCTCTGCTGTGGCCGAGACTCCGCCAGCGTCAGGCCGTCGTGGTCGGCATCGCCGCGGCTGTGGTCGCCGCGGCCTTCACCCCGATGCTGATGCCCGGACTTCCGGTGCTATCGCGGGCCGGTACCGCGTCGACGAGCTCATCGGGCATGGCGG
This sequence comes from Microbacterium sp. BF1, assembly GCF_019279095.1. Lineage (NCBI taxonomy): Bacteria > Bacillati > Actinomycetota > Actinomycetes > Micrococcales > Microbacteriaceae > Microbacterium > Microbacterium sp. BF1. The sequence goes on from NZ_JAGYWT010000014.1 coordinate 4,776, forward strand.
AATGGCGAAGGTGTACCGCGGGTACGACCTGACGCTCGGGCGCGAGGTCGCGATCAAGGTCCTCGACCCCGAACTGGCGCGTGACACCGCCTTCCGCAACCGATTCAGGCTCGAGGCGCAGGCTGCGTCGCGCATGTCGCATCCGTCGATCGTCCGCGTCTTCGACGCCGGCGACCCGTCGACGAGTGAGATCGGCTCCGACGAGCCGCCGTACATCGTCATGGAGCTCGTCAAGGGCACCCTGCTCAAGGACATCATCTCCGCCGGCCCCGTGCCGGTGGCCGACGCGGTGCGCTACGTCGACGGCATCCTCGAGGCGCTCGACTACTCGCATCGTGCCGGTGTCGTGCACCGCGACATCAAGCCGGGCAACGTGATGGTGACCGACAAGGGTCAGGTCAAGGTGATGGACTTCGGGATCGCCCGAGCCGTCTCCGACTCGTCGTCGACCGTGGCGGAGACCACCCAGATCATCGGGACCGCCGCCTACTTCTCGCCGGAGCAGGCGAAGGGCGAGCCCGTCGACGCTCGAGCCGACCTCTACTCCACCGGTGTCGTCCTGTACGAGTTGCTGACGGGCCGCCAGCCCTTCCGCGGCGAGTCACCGGTGGCCGTCGCCTACCAGCACGTCAGCGAGACACCCGTTCCTCCGACCGAGGTGAACGAGGAAGCTCCCCGCACCCTCGACCCGATCGTGCTCCGCGCGCTCGCGAAGGACCCGTACCAGCGATACCCGGATGCCGCGCACTTCCGCGCGGCCTTGGATTCCGCCATGACGGGAAACGCTCCGACCCGTAAGGAACTCGGAGCGCTGACCAGCGAGCTCTACGGCGCGAGCCCGCGGCAGGCGCAGGAGACCGCGCGGTCGCTGCGTCAGCTCAGCACCGACACGACCATGACCAGAACCCAGTCCGGTCCGCCGGTCGCGTGGATCTGGGCGGGCGTGGCTCTGCTCGCCGTGCTGCTGGCCTCCGTGCTGTTCTGGGTCGTCACGATCAGCATGCGGCCCCCTGAGGTGTCGAGCAGCTCACGGATCATCCCGAACCTCGTCAACGTCTCCTCGGAACGCGCGCAGGACGACCTCGCAGGGCTCGACCTCTCGTCGAAGATCGTGATCGAGACGAGCTCCGAGGTCGCCGAAGGCAACGTGATCCGCACCGACCCCGAAGCGGGCGTGTCGGTGGAGGAGGGATCCACGGTCACGTTGTACGTCTCCGCGGGCGAAGAGACCGTGGTCATGCCCAAGATCGAGGGCATGGCGCTCAGCGATGCCACGAACGCGCTGAAGGCGGCAGGGCTCGAGCTCGGCACCGTCATCCAACGCAACGACAAGGCCTTGGCGGCGAACACCGTCATCTCCGCCAGTGAGAAGGCCGAGACCGAACTGGATCCGGGAACCGTCATCAACCTGGTCGTGGCCAGCGGCAAGGTGACGCTGACCGACCTCGTCGGCTGGACCGTCGATGCCGCCACGACCAACCTCGGCGATCTCGGTCTGGTCGCCGTGCCGGCAGAGACGGCGGAGTGCCCGGCCACGCAGCCGGCGACCGTCCACTCGATGTCGGTGGCTCCGGGTGACGTTCCCGTCGGCTCGTCGGTGCAGATCTTCTTCTGCACCGGATAGCGGTCGCAGGTCGGGGAGCCGACCCCGCCGTCACCTCGACAGCGGGTGCAGGTCCTCTGCGCGCGCCACGGCATTCTCGTCCCCGCACAGCTCCAGCCAGTTCGCCAGAAGCCGGTAGCCTCCCTCGGTGAGCACGCTCTCCGGATGGAACTGCACACCCCACAGCGGCAGGTCACGGTGCGCCAGGGCCATCACTGTGCCGTTCTCGGTCCAGGCGGTCACGATGACATCGGAGGGCAGGTCGGACGCCGCGAGCGCCAGCGAGTGATAGCGACCCGCGTCGAACGGAGAGGGGACGCCGTCGAACAGCGGGGAGCCGTCGTGCGTGACCGCCGACACCATGCCGTGCATGAGCTCCGGCGCGGCGATCACCGGTGCCCCGAAGGCCTCACCGATCGTCTGATGCCCGAGGCACACACCGAGGGTCGGTATGCGCAGCCGCGTGGCGATGCGCACCGCGTCGAGCGAGGCACCGGCGTCGGCCGGGGTGCCCGGCCCGGGTGAGAGCATCACCGCGTCGTATGCGGGGAGCATGTGCTCGAGCTGTGCGGCGTCGGTGGCGTCGGACTCGATCATCACGGTCTCGGCGCCGAGCTCGCTCAGGTATCCGACCAGGGTGTGCACGAAGCTGTCGTGGTTGTCGACCACGAGCACTCGCGTCATTCGACGTCGACCTCGCCCGGAGCGATGATCGGGCTCACCCAGGGGAAGACGTACCAGAACAGTCCGTAGAGCACGGCGGCGATGACGACCACGAGGATGAGCACACGCAGCCACCACGGACCGGGCAGCAGGCGCCAGATTGCGGCGTACATCAGTCTTCTCCCTTGTCGACGTCCACGATCACACCGATGGTGCGGCCGGCGGGGGCGGCGGGTCGGTCAGAGCGGTCGGCGGGCCCTCAGCGCGCGGCTGGAAGCCCTCGAAGACCCCGTAGGCGACGATGCGCTCGGCGAGGGAGTAGAGCGGGGAGCAGGCGGTGAGGGTGATGTACTGCTCTCCGGTCTGCTGCTCCGGCATCTGCGGCACATCCGCGAGCACGTCCGTCTGCGTGGGCTTCACGTATTCGAGGGTGCGGAAGCGGTAGGTGTACCAGCCGTCGGGCGTCTCCACGACGATCGCGTCGCCGAGCTGCAGCTTGTCGAGCTGGTTGAACGGCTTGCCCCAGGTGGTGCGGTGTCCGGCGAGAGAGAAGTTGCCGACCTCGCCGGGCATCTTCGAGTTCGTGTAGACCCCGATGCCCTGCTGATCCAGGGTGCGTGCGCGGCTCGTGCCCCCGAAGATCCCGAAGTTGTAGTCCGCGCCGAATCGAGGGATGTGCATCTGTCCGAACCACTGGGCATCGGCCGGAGCTGCGGGGACCGGCGGGACGTATGTGGTGACACCGTCTTCACCCTCGATGACGGGCGGGAGCTCTGGTGCCTCGGCCTGTGCGAGGGCCTGCGAGACAGCGGCCCCCTCATCGTTCTTCTGGGCGCTGATGATGATGTCGCCGATCCACATCTGCCAGGCCACGAAGAGGAGGACCACCACGCCGGCGGTGAGGAGGAGCTCGCCGAGTACACTCGCGAACGTCGCGCGAGAGCGTGGTCGCTGCCGCCGCGGACGTCGCCCCCCAGGCACGACGGATGCAGTCATGCGGTGATCATATCCGGGAACGCTGGGCGGACGCCGAGGCCTCCCCGTCTGTGCGGGCATATGTGCCTCGGCGGAGGACAGCTCTGATGGGTACAATGACGGAATGGCACGTGACCGCAAGACTGAAGAACCCGCCGTCGAGCGCGCCGAAGGCGAGGCCGCTCCCAACGCCGTGTGGTTCAAGCCGGTGATGATCGGCTTCATGCTGCTGGGCCTCGTGTGGATCCTGGTCTTCTACATCTCCGGCATGCAGTACCCGATCCCGGGTCTGTCGAACTGGAACCTGGCCATCGGCCTCGGCATCGCGCTGATCGGCTTCCTCATGACCACCCGCTGGCGCTGACCCTCCCCCCCCTTCTTCCAGAAAGGCCCTCTCGCATCGCGAGAGGGCCTTTCTCATACCTGGAGCGAAAGTTATCCACAGGTCCATCCACAGCCTGGGGAGAATTACACCGGTGTTATTCACAGGGGTTAACAACCCTGTTAACAACTCGGGATCAGGACAAAAGGATGAGCGGCGGCACGAACGCCACGACGACGATCAACAGGATGACCACCGCGGACAGCAGCACGATCTGCAGGGTGCGCTGTTCTCGGCGCTTCGTCTTGACGTAGATGAAGGCGACGAGGGCCCCGATGAGCACGCCGCCGAGATGCGCCTGCCAGGAGATCCGTCCGCCGCCGAAGACCAGGCCGTAGACGAAGTTGATGCCGAGGATCACGAGAAGTCCCGTGACGTTGGCGCCGAGGTGCCGCCCGACGATGAGGAGGGCGGCCATCAGGCCGAAGATCGCGCCGGAGGCGCCGACGGTCGAGGTCAGCGGCGCGAGCACCGCGACCATGACCGAGCCGCCGAGCCCGCTGATGAGGTAGAGGGCGAGGAATCGGACCCTGCCGAGCATGGGCTCGAGGCTCTGCCCGAGCATCCACAACGCGAGCATGTTGAGGGCGAGGTGGATGAAGCCGCCGTGGGCGAAGACGGCGGTCAGCAGTCGCCACGGCTCGAAGGGCAGGGGAGAGAGGTTCGGATACAGATACGGCGACGCGAAGAGCAGCTGAGCGGTAATCTGTTCACCGATACCGGGGATCAGCTGCAGCAGGCCGATGAACGAGGTGACCGCGAGCAGCGCGTAGGTCACGACCGGCTTGCCGCCGCGGGTCATCGCCATGGTGGCGCCGCCGCCGCGCCAGCGTCGTGCCGCCTTCTTCTGCGCGGGAGTGCGGTTCTTGCGATCGGCGCTCATGCACTCCGGGCAGATGACGCCCACGGGCGCCTGTGTCTGGCACTCGGGGCAGATGGTGCGCATGCACCGCTGGCAGAGCACGAAGCTCTGCCGATCCGGATGCCGGTAGCAGAAGTTGTCGCGATTGCTCGTGAACTCAGGCGTGGTCATCCGGATCGGCCGCAGCTGTCGTCAGGCCGCGACGATGTCGATCGACTGCAGCACGACCGGCTCGACGGGTCGGTCGCCCGCACCGGTCTGCACAGCGCCGATCGCGTCGACGACGGCCTTGGAGGCGTCATCGGCGACCTCGCCGAAGATCGTGTGCTTGCCCTGCAGCCACGGGGTCGGGTCGGTCGTGATGAAGAACTGCGACCCGTTGGTGCCCTCGGGCTTGCCCGTGATGGCGTTGCGACGCAGGCCCGCGTTGGCCATCGCGAGGACGTAGGGCTCGTTGAAGTTGAGCTCCATGTTGATCTCGTCGTCGAAGTTGTAGCCGGGGCCGCCGACGCCCTGTCCGAGCGGGTCGCCGCCCTGGATCATGAAGTTCGGGATGATGCGGTGGAAGATGACGTCCTTGTAGAGAGGTCCCTCGCCGGGCTTGCCAGTGGCGGGATCGGTCCACTCCTGGGTGCCGTCGGCCAGGCCGACGAAGTTCTTGACCGTCTTCGGGGCGTGGTCACCGAAGAGGTTGATGACGATGTCACCGTGGTTGGTGTGCAGGGTTGCGACATGAGAAGCGTGAGCCATGTCAACATTCTCGCAGAACTTCCGGTGAGTTGGCCGTGGTGACTACCCCTGTTCGGTCGAATAAGCAAGGGGCGGGCGATTCCCGCCCGGCTTCCAGCCTCTCGTGGCAAGATGGGGAACCCGTACTCCAATGGACAGGAGAGCATCGTGAGCCTCAGCCGCAAGCGGAAGAAGGAACTGCGTCGTCTTCAGAACGACGCGAACCAGCTCTGGGAGAACCAGCAGGTGCTCGTCGGTCACGCCGCCGATGTCGCCCGTGAGGCCGGCCGTCAGCTCGGCAACCTCAATCGTGAGCAGGTCGTGCCGGTCATCCAGGACACGTACAACCGCCGTGTCGCCCCGGTCGTCGACCGCGGCGTGAAGATCGGCAAGCACGTCGTCGACGACAAGTTCGTGCCGATCGTGGGCGGAGTGGTCGGTACTGCTCTCACCGCGTGGGACGTCGCCAACGCCAAGCGTCACGGCGTCGCCGTGAAGGTGCGCAAGGCGACCGCGCCGCAGAAGTCGGGCCCCGGCCTGGGCTCCATCATCGCGATCATCCTCGGTGCTGCCGCGGCGGTCGGTGTGCTCTACGCCGCATGGCAGACGCTGCGCGCGGACGATGAGCTCTGGGTCGCGGACGACCCGCTCGCCGCACCCGACGCGTGAAGCCGTCTGACCCCGCCTCCGTCGCCCCTGGTGACGGAGGCGATCAGCATGCCCGGGTGAAAGAGGCGGCCGCGGCCCGGGGACTCGAGATCGAAATCCGCGAACGACCCGCCGCCGGCAGCCTCTTCGAGGCAGCAGAACTGCTCGGCATCCCGGCGTCGGGCATCGTGAAGACCCTCGTCGTGAAGCGGTCGGATGACACGTTCCTGTTCGCGCTCGTGCCGGGTGGTCGATCGATCTCCTGGCCCAAGCTGCGTGCTCTGGTCGGTGTGAACAAGCTGCGCCTGCCCGAGCCCGAGTTGGCGCTCGCGGCGACCGGCTACGAACGGGGAACCATCGTCCCGATCGGCAGCACCACGGATTGGCCGATCTACGCCGACGAGTCGATCGTCGGTGAGCGGATCGCCATGGGCGCGGGTGCCCATGGGTACAGCCTGTTCGTCGAGGCGGACGACCTGATCGCCGCGTACGGCGCCATCGTCGCCGACATCTCGGTGCCCGAAGAGCGCTGATCCTCATCGCCGCGTTCGCGGCACGAGCGCAGCACGTCGACAGGGTCGGTCAGAGGATGCCGGCCATCCTCAGCGCGATGTCGACCAGTTTGACGCGCTGCAGCTCCGCGACCGTCTTCAGGGGGAACCACTCGGCCATGTCGGTCGAACCGCCGGTCTCGAACCGGAGCTTGCCACCCGTCACCTCGGCGCGGTACACGATGCGCAGGGTATGCAGCGGATCCGCGGCCTTCTGCACGCGACGACCGGCGGGGATCACCCGGGAATGGATGCCGAGCAGTTCGCCGACCTTGACTGTGTAGCCGGTCTCCTCGCGAAGCTCGCGACGCACCGCGTCCTCCGGCGACTCACCGGCCTCCAGCCCGCCGCCCGGCATCGTCCACGCCACGCGACGGCCCTCGGTCCAGCGCGCCAGCAGTAGCCGCCCGTCGTCATCGGTGACGACCGCGTACGCCGCGACACGCAGGTCCATGGATCACACACTATCCGTCGACGACGATGGGCGATGACAGCGCGTCAGACCACTCGCACACCGGCCACGTACGTGGACTTCACCTGCGTCGCGGCGAGCTCTTCGGAGGACACCGTGACCGGGTCGCGATCCACCACGATGAAGTCCGCGAAGAGGCCGGGGGCGAGGGCACCCACCTCGTGCTCGCTGAACAGCTGCCAGGCCGCGTTCACCGTGTGCGCGAGGAGCGCCTGATCCCTGGTGACCGGTGAGCCGCCGGGCATGCGATACCCGTTGCGGGTGGTGCGGGTCTCGGCGACTGCCATGTTGCGGAAGGGCTCGTCGGGGGTGACCCACCCGTCGTTGTGGAACGTCACGCGGTGGCCGGCTGCGAACGCGGCGCCGGCATCTGCCCATGCGCCCCCGTGTTCCGGACCGAAGAGGTCATCGACGAGCACCTCGCCCCAGTACGTGATGTGGTCGACGAACAGGCTGACCGTGAATCCCAGAGACGCCGCGCGCTCGAACTGCGCTGGCGTCATGGCGCCGCAGTGCTCCAGCCGGAAGCGATGATCGGTGAGTCCGTGCCGCGCGATGATCTGCGCGTAGACGTCGAGGGTCGCATCGATCGCGCGGTCCCCGTGCGCGTGACAGGCCAGCTGCCAGCCCGCGGCGGCATAGGGCTCGGCGATGGCCGAGAGCTCGTCCGAGGTGTAGTTCGCCCGCCCGATGTGGTGGGGCTCGAGTCCGAGCGCACGGGTCGCCGGGGTGTCGAGATAGGGGAAGGACGTGGCGATGTTGCCGACCCACGGAGAGCCGTCCGACCACGTCTTCACGCCCGTCTGGCGGAAGAACGCATCGCCGCCGCCTCGTGCGGAGGGCATCCCACCCGGACGGGACATCTCGTACCACCGCAGGCGCACCGGCATCGCACCCTTCGCGCGCAGGGCGTCGATGAGAGGATCGAGTCCTCGATTCCACGACAGGTCGGACACGGTGGTGATGCCGCGCGCGGCCAGATCGCGCAGGTGCGCAGGAAGGATGCGGGGGAGATGCTCCTGCGCCGTGGCGAGCATCGGGGCGACGACCATCTCGACCGCAGCCGCCTCGAGCGCGACGCCGGTGAGCTCCCCCTCGGCATCACGACCGAACGAGGCGCCGACCGGATCGGGTGTGGTGCGGTCGATGCCTGCAGCGAGCGCGGCGGCGGTGTTGAAGTAGACCGAGTGCCCGGAGTTGTGGATCACGACGAGAGGAACACGGCCGGCGAGGTCGTCGAGGAAGCGGATGTCGGGGTCGGGGAGTCCGCGCTGCAGCAGCGAGTCCCATCCGTTCGCGAAGACGGGTTCCCCGTCGGCCTCCGCGAACGCCGTGCGCAGAGCTGCGAGGACATCCTCGGCCCGGGGCACGACCACGGGCCGGAGGTCGACGACCAGATCGGAGAGCAGGATCGTGGCGAACCCGGGATGCCCGTGCGGCTCGATCAGCCCCGGCATGACCCATCCGTCGAGTGCGACCATCTTGGCGTCGGGGTAGGTGCGGCGAATCTCCTCCGCCGAACCCACGGCCACGATCGTGGCGTCGTCGACCGCCATGGCTTCGACTTCGATGTCTGTGCTCGGCGCGAACGGGCGGATGCGGCCGGTGAAGACTGTCGTCATGGCGTCAGTCTGGCACTCGGGTGCGGCGCGGCGAGGGATCGATCAGGAATCGAGAAGCGCATCCGTGTCCTTCCTCCGTAGTGTGAGCACCACACGGGCAGCACATCGAGAGGACCGATCATGGCCGAGAACGAGAAGAACTTCAGCGCCGAGGAACGCGAGGCCATGCAGCCGGCGAGCAAGTTCAAGGTGCGCTACGGCACCTTCGGCTTCGAGCCGATCTCGAACCTCGACGACGGCACCGTCTGGCCTACCGCGTATGCGGTGACCGATCTCACGGAGGCAGACCTCGCTTTCCTGGCCGAGCGCATCCGTGTCGCGATCAGCTGACGCGCAGTAGCGTGGAGCCCGTGAGCACACTGCCCTTCCCCGCCGCCGTCTACGCCGCCCGCCTCGCCCGTGCCGCCTCCCTCGCCGCCGAG
>NZ_JAGYWT010000140.1:0-5635 GCF_019279095.1 Microbacterium sp. BF1
TCGTCGAGGGCGTGCCGCGCCGACTTCGAAGGTGCCGCCACCGGGGGTCGTGAGCGTCAGCGGATTCCACAGTGTCGGACAGGCCCTGTTCGGCCCCTTGGTGAGGGAGCTGTCGTCTTCCGAGAACGCGCCGACGGTGCAGCTCACCGACGAGGACGTCGCCCAGAGCGAGTTCCCCGCGCTCACCGCACGCTACGACCTCGTGCTCGCGCACCGCATGGAGCATTCCGAGCCCTGGCCCGATCAGGGCGTGCGCAGCCTCACGCTGATCCGCGAGCCGCTCGACGTCGCCGTCTCGCCGGCCCATCGCCTCGCCGATCGCGCGAACCTCACACCGGCCGACGTCGCGGGCGAGAGGTGGGTCACCAGTCGCATCGGATACTCCCCCGATGACGTGCTCCGTGCCGTGTCGGCGGTTGCTCGTCACCCCGTCGACATCCAGCACCGCATCAACGACTACGGCGCGGTGTCCGCGGTCGTGGCCGCGGGCGGGGTGATCGGGATGCTGCCCCGATTCACGTCACGCAGCGTCGACGACCGCGACATCGTGCGCATCCCGCTCGAGGGGGTGAGCACTCATCGGATGATCGACCTGCTCGCCCGTCCCGAGACTCTGCGTCGCCGATCGGTCCGCGTGGTCGTCGAAGCCCTCCGCGGGGTGATGACGCGCCTGAGCGAGGACGGATCCTGAGCACGCCGGGTCACGGTGGATAGGCTCGTGGGCATGACCGACGCCACGAATCCGCTGATGCAGCCGTCGACGCTCCCCTACGGGCTCCCCGACTACGGCGCGATCCGGCCCGAGCACTATCTCCCCGCGTTCCAGGCGGGTTTCCAGGAGCAGCTTCGCGAGATCGCCCGCATCACGATGGTGCGCTCGATGCCGACGTTCGAGAACACGATCGAGGCGCTGGAGAGATCAGGCGAACTGCTCGACCGCGTCGCGCACACCTTCTACACGGTGAGCTCGGCCGATGCGACGCCCGAGATCCAGGAGATCGATGAGCAGCTCGCACCGCTCATGGCCGCACACCAGGACGCGATCACGCTCGACGGTCAGCTCTACTGGCGGGTGCAGCGGGTGTACGAGCAGCGCGATGCCCTGGACCTCGACCCCGAGCAGCGCTACCTCGTGGAGCGCCATCACCGCGAGATGATGCACGCGGGTGCGAGTCTCGACGACGAGGACAAGGCACAGCTGACGGCGCTGAACCAGAAGCTGTCGACGCTCACCAACACCTTCGAGCGCAACCTGCTGAACGACACCAACGCCCTCGCCGTGGTGTTCGATGCCGCCGATGAACTCGACGGGCTGAGCGCGGGCGAGCTGTCCGCTGCCGCGCGCGCGGCGGCGGATCGGGGGCTCGACGGCAAGTACCTCATCACGCTGCCGCTGTTCAGCGGGCATCCCGCACTGGCTCAGCTGCGCGTGCGGGAGTCGAGGCGGCGCATCATGGCGGCCTCGCTCATGCGGGCCTCTCGGGACAACGCCAACGACAACCGACCGGTCCTGCGGGAGATCGTGCGGTTGCGCGCCGAACGCGCGAAGCTGCTCGGCTACGACTCGCACGCGGCCTATGTCACCGCCGATGAGACCGCGGGGACGCCGGATGCCGTGGAGAAGATGCTCCGCCGCCTCGCCGCCCCGTCCGCGCGCAACGCCCGCGCCGAGCGTGCCGCACTCCGGGCGATCGTCGACGAGACCGAGGCGTCGCCCTTCCCGGTCGAGGCACACGACTGGGCCTTCTACACGGAACGCGTGCGCACAGCCAGGTACGACATCGACTCCAGTGCGCTGCGCCCCTGGTTCGAGGCAGAGCGCGTCCTCCAGGACGGTGTCTTCTTCGCGGCGAACCGGCTCTACGGGGTGACCTTCTCCGAGCGCGAAGACCTCGCCGCGTACCACCCCGGCGCACGAGTCTTCGAGGTGCGCGACGCCGACGGAACCGCAGTCGGTCTCTACGTGCTCGATCTGTACACCCGCGACTCGAAGCGCGGCGGCGCCTGGATGAACGCCATCGTGAACCAGTCCCGACTGCGCGGCACGGCACCCGTCGTCGTCAACAACCTGAACGTGCCCCTCCCCGGAGACGGCGAGCCGACGCTGCTTACCCTCGACGAGGTGACCACGCTGTTCCATGAGTTCGGGCATGCGCTGCACGGACTCTTCGCGACCGTGACCTACCCGCACTTCGCCGGGACGAACGTGTTCCGCGACTTCGTCGAGTTCCCGAGCCAGGTGAACGAGATGTGGATCCTGTGGCCCGAGGTGCTCGACAACTACGCCCGGCACCACGAGACCGGTGCACCGCTCGACTCCGCGATCGTGGAGCGCCTGCAAGCGACCGAGACGTTCGACCAGGGGCATGCCACCAGCGAGTATCTGGCGGCGGCATGGCTGGATCAGGCATGGCATCGGCTGGGCACAGACGCACACGTCGACGACGTCGCCGCTTTCGAGGCTGCAGCGCTGACCGACATCGGACTCGACGATCCGGCCGTCCCGACCCGATACTCATCCACCTACTTCGCCCATGTGTTCTCCGGCGGCTACAGTGCCGGCTACTACTCGTACATCTGGAGCGAAGTGCTCGACGCCGACACGGTCGAGTGGTTCCGTGAGAGCGGCGGTCTGACGCGAGGCAACGGCGACCGATTCCGCCAGCGCCTGCTCGGAGTGGGCGGCTCGAAGGATCCGCTCGAGGCCTACCGCGACTTCCGCGGCCGCGATGCCGACATCGAACCCCTCCTGAAGCGCCGTGGACTGGGCTCGTGAGTCGTGAGACCCTGAGCGCATGAGTGCATTCCCCGACGCCCCCTTCGGTCCTGCCGACCGGCTCGACCTCGACGCCGTCCCCCTCGCCGTCATCCGACACAAAGGCATCCGCATCGCCGACCTCCCGGCCGCGTTCGACGCGAGCTACTCGGCGATCGCACTGACGTTCGCGGGCGACGTGTTGATCCCGACCGGCCCTGCGCTGGCGATCTACCACGGTGATCCGATGGGCGTGTTCGACCTCGAGATCGGTTACCCCGTGCAGTCGCCGCCCGATCATCCCATCCCGACCGCCAGCGGGAGTGTCATCGTCGCCTCGACCCTGCCCGAAGGCCCAGCGGTCGCGACGACCCTATTGGGTTCCTACGAAGAGCTCGGCGCCGCGTGGGCAGGGCTGGTCGAGCGCGCAGCGGCAGAAGGCCTCCGTCCCGGAGGCGTCTGGATCGAGGTCTACGTCTCCGACCCGAGCACCGCGCCGGCGGAGCTGCGCACCGATCTGCTCATGCAGACCGCCTGACCCGGGACCAGGCAGCGCCGCCTACTGCGGCGGTGCGGAGTGGCGATCCCCGCCCCACGCCGCGGCACCGGTCATCGTCCGAGCCAGTCCATCGCCTTGTACCAGGTGAGCTGGTGGTAGCTCTGCGAGAGGCGGTCACCGAGCCCGTCGAGCGACAGCACGTGCACGGCGATCGACTCGCCGTCGTCGAGCGACTGCTCCGCGACGCGCCGGCATCCTCGCGCGAGGAAGTGGTGCACGCGGTTGGTGTGGTTGCCGAAGTTGGCCCACGTCGCACCGAGCCCGATGAGGTCGTCGGACTCGAAGCCCGTTTCCTCGAGGAGTTCCCGGGCGGCCGCGTCTTCCGGCGACTCCCCGGGCTCCACTCCCCCGCCGATCGTGCCGATGGCCACGATGGCGGCGCCGTGACGGTACTCCTCGACGACGATCGCGTCGTCGTTCCCGTCGAGGGCCAGTACCGAGATCCAGTCGCCGTACTCCAGCACGTAGTACGGCGCTATCGACCGGCCGCTGGTGTCTTCGCAGTCGTCCGCACGGAGACGGATCCACTAGTCTTCGACGACCGTCCTGCGGGCGATCGTCGTCCAGGCGGCCGGCTCAGCGCTCACGCGCTCTTGCGCTTGCGCTCCATCACGATGGTGGGCGGTGCGCCTTCGTCGACGGCCGCGCGCGTGACGATGACCTTCGCGACGTCTTCCGCCGACGGGATCTCGAACATGATCGGTCCCAGCACGTCTTCCAGGATCGCGCGGAGTCCGCGGGCACCGGTCTTGCGCTCGACAGCGAGGTCGGCGATCGATCGCAGTGCATCCTCTTCGAACTCGAGCTGCACGCCGTCGATCTCGAACATGCGCTGGTACTGCTTCACCAGAGCGTTGCGCGGGCCGGTGAGGATGTCGATGAGCGCGGACTGGTCGAGAGGCGACACCGAGGTGACGACCGGAAGACGCCCGATGAACTCGGGGATGAGTCCGAACTTGTGCAGGTCTTCGGGGAGCACCTCGCTGAAGAGATCGAGGTCTTTGCCCTTGTCATGCAGCGGGGCGCCGAAGCCGATGCCGTGCTTGCCGACACGCGCCGACACGATGTCTTCCAGGCCTGCGAAGGCTCCGGCGACGATGAACAGCACGTTCGAGGTGTCGATCTGCAGGAACTCCTGATGCGGGTGCTTGCGGCCGCCCTGCGGCGGAACCGAGGCGACCGTGCCCTCGATGATCTTCAGGAGAGCCTGCTGCACGCCCTCCCCCGAGACGTCGCGGGTGATCGACGGGTTCTCGGCCTTGCGGGCGATCTTGTCTACCTCGTCGATGTAGATGATGCCCTGCTCCGCGCGCTTGACGTCGTAGTCCGCAGCCTGGATGAGCTTGAGGAGGATGTTCTCGACGTCTTCGCCGACGTAGCCGGCCTCGGTCAGCGCGGTGGCATCGGCCACGGCGAACGGGACGTTGAGGCGCTTCGCGAGCGTCTGTGCGAGGTAGGTCTTGCCGCATCCGGTCGGGCCGATGAGCAGGATGTTGCTCTTGGCGATCTCGACCTCTTCCGCCTTCTGCTCGGCGGTCTGCAGGGTGCCGTGCGCACGCACGCGCTTGTAGTGGTTGTAGACGGCGACGGCGAGGGCACGCTTCGCAGGCTCCTGGCCGACGACGTACTCCTCGAGGAACGCGAAGATCTCACGCGGCTTGGGAAGCTCGAACTCGGCGACCCCATCGGCTGACGACTCGGCCATGCGCTCTTCGATGATCTCGTTGCACAGTTCGACGCACTCGTCGCAGATGTACACGCCGGGGCCCGCGATGAGCTGCTGGACCTGCTTCTGACTCTTTCCGCAGAAAGAGCATTTGAACAGGTCAGCGCTTTCACCGATGCGTGCCATGCGCGTCCTCCTAGGGGGATCAGAGATCGTCCTTCGAGCCTAACCGCTGCATACGACACCGGGCCGCATTGGCGCGTAGTGCTTTGCGCATACCGGCGAGCTCTGGTCTGCGGCGAGTCGGATCCGGACTCACTGCGCGGGCAGGCACCCTCCGTCCATGATGTATCCGCCCGCCTCGACGCGGACCGCATCCTGACGCACCTCGCCGAACACGCACCCGCCCTCCGGCGCGCCGGCTCCGAACTCCACGGCAGCCTCGTCACCGCGGACCACGGCGCCCGGGAGGCCGATCTCCTGCAACGCCTGCTCGACGGCCCGGATCGAGATCTCGCCTTCCGTCCGCAGTGCTTCCAGACGCACACGCAGGTCGGCCACCGGCTGCACCGCTGCTGCCGCAGCCTCGTCAGAGAGCTCCATGCGATCCCGATATCGATCGTTCTGCGCCATGGCGTGATCTGGATCGTACGGC
>NZ_JAGYWT010000141.1:0-5598 GCF_019279095.1 Microbacterium sp. BF1
ACTCGCCACCAAGGGGCATTCGCGTATCTCGGGATTTTCATTCCCGTATCTCAGAATGCCAGGTCAAATGAGGAAAGCCGCCGGGAACCCGGCGGCTTTCCTCATTTTCGAGGCCATTTGAGGTCTCCGCCGCCCGGGTCGTCCACCGTCGAGATCTGCACCTGGTAGGAGAAGCGAAAGAGGCGCACTGCGGCGTCGCGCGCCGCCTGCATCCGACGGTCGCTCGCTCGGGCTTCTACGGGCCTCCTGAGGTCGTCCGGGATGAAACTTGGCTCGGCTGACGTCGCGGTCTTGTTGAGGTGCGGCGCTCCTGGTTCTCCCGCGTCTCGCATGACCTCCGTGAACTGACGCAGGCGCTTGTCTCCGAGGGTCAGGACGTCGCTGTCCCCGACGAGACGTGGAAGCCGAAGATCAACCGCGGCGACATCCTCGCCGGTTAGAGTCTGGTTGAGGATGGGACGCTCGAAGAGATGCGTCTCGAGCATCACGACCGCGTTCGCGTCATCGAGATGGAGGGCGCGGGTTTCGTTGCAGCGAGCGACGAGCAGGATCTGCCGTGGCTGGTTTTGCGCGGATTCGCCAATGTGGGCGATGAGAACCGTGACGACACGTGGCAGTTCGGCTCGACGTACGTCGCTGCCCGCTACGTCCGCGACGGGCTCGCGCTCGGTCTGCTGAAGCTTCCGCGCTAGAACGCGGTACCGGGGTGTCCGTGACCTCTGCGAGGATCGGGGCATGAGCACATCCCCCGATTTCTTCGTCAGCTACACCGAGGCCGACTCTGAGTGGGCTGAGTGGATCGCGTGGCAGCTGGAGGAAGTGGCCGGGTACTCGGTCGTGTTCCAGAAATGGGATTTTCAGGCAGGGAGCAACTTCGTCCTGGAGATGAACAAGGCAGCGTCCACGGCGAAGAAGACCCTGCTGGTGTTGTCGCCTGCGTTCCTTGAGAGCGGGATGGCGGCATCGGAATGGGCGGTCGGCTTCGCGAAGGATCCGCAGGGTTTGGATCGGCGCGTGATCCCGGTGCTCATCGAACCGACGCACCTCGATGGGCTCCTCAGCCAGATCGTCTACGTGAAGCTGGTTGGGCTGAGCCGTGAGGACGCAGCGGCCACGCTCATCGCCGCTGTCGAGCCGGGGCGGAGTAAGCCCGTCACCGAGCCCGCCTTCCCCGGCGCGGCGTCCTCCCCGTCGACGAGGACACCTGCGCCGGTGCAGGTCTCAGCGGGACTCGATTGGGCGCCAGCTAGATCGTCGCTGACGTCCGTGGCCCGCGAGTTGGTGCTGACACGTCACCACGGAGACGACGTTTACGCTGCCCTGGAGGTGTCCCTGGTCCCGGCTGAGACGCAGTCGCTGAGGCTCGGACAGATGGAATCGATGGCTGATGAGTTCGTCGTGACCGGGCGGACTTCTGGACTGTTCACGCAGGCTGGGGCGGTGGACAACGGCCACTCCGCCGACGCCGCGTATGCCCGTGTGCCGGGAGACGATGCAGCCGGGATCCTGGTCACGCGACAAGGACAGCGAACGGCATGGATCACGTTGCCTCACGACATGCTGGGCGGCGTTCTCGACCCCTCCCGCATCAAAGCTCGGGTCTCGCGCGTCTTGCAGCTGCTAGTGAGTTTCGACCTGCCCATCGCCGAACGCTACGGGGTCGCCGCGCGCATCCACCCGTCACGGTCGTTGATGGTGGGCGATTCTTCAACCGTCGGCTCCCGGAGCTCCGCGTCGATGGGCATGGGGTTCGAGGACCGGTTCCCGACTCCGATGCCGGACACGGTCCGCGGGCAAGCCATCGCCGCCCACAGCGACGAGCTCGCGGAAGAGCTCATCGCCCGGGTCGTCGCTGCATTGCAATCATGAGACGGCCGCTGGGGCGCTGGGAGCTCCTCAGCGGCCCGAACAAGGACGGCAGTCGTCACATCGGCATACGTGTCCTTCCGGACGCCGCCACGCAACTGCGTGCCGCCGGCCAAAACCTCGTCAACAAGATGTACGACCGCTCGGTGGACCGAGAAGCTGTCGCCTCGGTGCGAGTCGGCGATGTGCTCGAGGTCCGTTTCGACGGCGACAAGGGCTGGTGGGCGTGGCGTGGCGATACTCGGCTCGGCCGCCTGACGTGGACGCTCAACAACTTTGAGGCGAAGCACTGGCGAGACGCGGGTCCTCGAATCGACGATGGCACTCTCCAGGTCATTCGGCTCGTGGTTGATGCGAACGGAGCGGTGGTCAACGCCGGTGGGATCGTTCGTCGCGACGGCCTCCCGATACCGCCGGTCAAGGATGCGGTGCCGGACGCGGTCGTCACGGTGCGCACGCTGCACGCGACTGTCGGTCGTGACGGCACGGTAGACGTCTCGCGTGAAATGCTGCCAGTGCGCAAGGGGCGGAGAGGTTTCTGGTCTCGCCTGCTCGGGCGATAAACGCCGCAGGGTATGCACTATGACTATTGAGTTCGTCGCGGCGGATCAACGCAATGACAGTGCTGAGGGTCTGGTGCTGTCGGCGAGGAGCGCCCGTCTATGGGCGGCAGCGGCCGCAGAGGTTGCGAAGTTCTACGAGGCGCAGGCCGCAGCGGCACTGCGACGAGCGGGAGCGACGAAGCGTGAGGCGCGGAGAACTCTGGGTTCACGCCGCGGCGACCTCTCCGTTTACGACGAAGACGTCCAGCTTCGCGTGGGTTACCTCAGCGTTCTCCTCGACCCCGAAGACCGGCCGATGTTCACCCCGTTCGCCGATAGTCGAAGAAACGCAGTCGCGGTGCCGGGAAGCGTCGAGGTGCCATCACGGGGTGAGCTAAGAAGTCGTTTTGGGTAGCCACGCCCCACTCGAGCTTCCGGTCCCGACACCAGTCGCACCCGTACGCCCCGCTGTCCCAGATGAAAGGGTTCTCGCGGTGGAGCGCCTGCCGCACAGCGAGTGCCGCCGGCTGGATGACGGCATCTGCACGCCACCTCGCTCGCGGGCGGCGGCTGGCCGCGACTGTGTACAGCCAGCGACCTATCCCCAGACCGACATAGCGTTGCCCATCCTCCTGATTGCCTGAAGGGGAGCCGACGTTCCACGGCTTAGGGAAGATGCCCCAGGTGCCATCCTCGGCCCTCTCGTGGCACCGTGCTCGCAGTCCGCTGGCATGGTGCTCGACGATGAATGACGAGCAAGCGCATCCTGCGCGTTGGCCGCACCAGCAGCCGATGTTGAACGCGGGGTCTTGAGAGATCGTGTGGAGTTGAGCGACCTTTCCGTCGACGAGTGTGCGAAGCGATGACGCGGTGATCAGGTGAGCCAGCTCCGAATAGTCGCCCCAGGTGCTTGGCTGGCGACTCCACCGTGGGAAGGAACTCGGTATGTCCTCGTGCAGCACTCATTGGATTGCGCGTTCGATGAGGGCGCTGTCGCCGAGGACCTCAGGGTGATAGGGGTGTCGACGGGTTCGCGGCGGTACGCGCTCAGCGTCGAAAGCGGCGAACATAAGCTGACGGGCTGCTGCTGGTGCCAGCTCATCAAGTTCCTGCTTCGCGCCATCCCGCGCGGGGTGTGGTCGCGGGGCAGGGCGGCGGCCAAATGCTCGTTGAATCGCGGAGCGCCGAGGTTCTAGGCGGGTCGGTGGATAGTGCACCTGTCGATGCGCCACCAGAAAACGTTCTGCCGGCGTGGGTTCTGGGGCATGCGGTCCGAACGATTCCATAGCTTGGCCAGCGTAGCGGGCGGTCGTGAGCGTGCTGCGCTGCTACTACGACCGGAGCGGCCAGTACCGCAGGGCGTTCTGCCGACGCGGCATCGGCAGCCGGTGACCGTGTGCGCCGATCACCTCATCGAACAAGGGGCCTTCGCTCACCGGAGTCACCCCGAACGACAAGTTGGCGATGCGTCGGCCTTTCTTCGTGTACCTCTCGGGTCCTTCCACCCACGAGCCTTCATCGATCTTGAACAGAGCCCGGGTGACGCCTTCGTGTACGGCGACCACGTGGCGGACGCCGCGCTGCGCGATGGTGTTGCGGCTGATGGACCACCAGGCGCGCACGGACTCACCGATCTCCTCGTACACCGTCACCCGCACCGCGGACTCTCGCCATCCGGGCTTGTAGCCGACGAACGCTCGTCGCTGGTCTTCGGGGTGGTCTTGGTCGGGGGCGTAGTTCTCGCCGTTCAGCGTGATGAGCAAGAGCGGCTCCGTGGTCGCCAGGTCCGGGGCAGCGTACTCGTCGACGATGGACTGCAGTGACCGGATGCCGTGGCCTCGGGCGTGCTCTCGTCTCGCGTTCGTCAGGTTATCCCTCAGGCCCAGGGGTGCGGCAGGGAGCGAGGCCAGTGGCATGCTCATGAGCAGGTCGATGACCGTCGCCTCCACGGCGGTGTATTCGCCGACCCCGTTCATGCCGTGACGGAGGATCCACACTTCCGGCTTCTTGCCTTCCGCGAGGATCTTAGCTATCTGACTGTCCTTGCGGGACGCCGTCTGCTCGTCAACGATCTCGTCGTCGACGGGGGCAAGTGCATCGGCATAATGGCTGCGGAAGCGGATGCCCCGGCCTTTCCCGACGTAGAACGGTGTGCGGCTGCGCGGGTCTATGAGTATGTAGACGTACGTCTTCAGCTCTTGGGCGACCTGGCGAAGGACCTCGTCTTCGTCGTTCGTGCTCACCCTCAGATCTTTGCAGGTCCCGAGGCCCTATCCGCGCGTCAGACCTGCGCGGGCCCGGTCAGCTCGTGTGGCAGGGGCTCGCGCACCACACGCAGCCGTTCGCGCGGTTGAACCCGAGGGTGAGTGCTGCTGACACCGCCGCGTTGCAGTACGTGAATGTTCCGAGTGCGACCCGATTCTCAGGCAGAGGGAGGCATCCGTAGATGGATGCTTGGTCATGCACCTCATGGTCCCCGTTCGGCTGGGGATTGCGGTTCACGATGTAGTTCGGCATGGTGTCTTCTTCCTGCGTACGTCACTGTGCGCGTGCCATCAGGGTACATAGGCACTCCGACATCGTTGGCGCGTCAGCGCGCGGGCTCTGCGAACACCTCCACGTGGGCGTCGAAGCGGAAGCCATGTTCGACGAACTGGCAGTCGTTGAAAAGTCCATGCCCGTCCCATGTATAGGCGAGGCTCCATCCGTCCGACTCTTCCTCGACCCCGAGGTCGGCGAGCTGACGCTGCAGATCGCGGATCACGATGGCCAGGATCCGCGCTGCCGCATCACCAGTTGCCGCGGCATCCGTCGACGGTGCACCTGTGCCCGTGGACGGTACGAAGATCGTGTAACCGGGGACGGTGGTGACGTCTCCGTCGCGGAGGTCCGGTCGGATCTTCCCCGGGTAAAGCGCGTCGAGGCGGTCGTAGACGTCGAGGCCGATGTCGACGGTGACGTCTCCAACGTAGTCGTCTGCGTGCACGGGCTGGGAAATGGTCATGGTCGCTCCTTGAATGAGAGGGGGTATCCGGCGTATCCGGACACCCCCTCCATGCGCGGGCTAGCTGTACTGACCTCGACCGTTGTTGATTCGGTCGATAGGGGTCTTGCCTCCGATGCCGAGGTGGGTTCTGTCTAGGTTGTAGTGGTCGAGCCAAGCCGTCAATGCTGCTCGGCGGTCGTCGTT
>NZ_JAGYWT010000142.1:0-5570 GCF_019279095.1 Microbacterium sp. BF1
GGTGTGGATGCCGACGAGCGGAAGCCGCTCCCCCACGTGCGCGCCGACGGCATCGGCCGCATTCGCCTCGCCACGGAACAGCAGATCGAGCAGCCCTTTCTCGTCGACCGTGCCGACCACCTCGCCCATCATGACCGGCGGTTCGGCGCTGAGCACGACCAGCTGCGAGACGTCGTACTCGGTCATGATGCCGATCGCCTCGAGCACGGTGTCGGTCGGGTGGGCGTGCACGAGGTCGGGGATTGCGGTGCCCTGCCGGGTCGGACGAGCTGCGAGCACGTCGGCGACGGTCTCCCCGTCCTCCACCTCGCTGAAGCCGTAGGAGCGCATCCATCCGTCGTTGAAGATCTTCCCCAGGTAGCCGCGCCCTCCGTCGGGAAGCAGCACCACCATCACAGCGTCCGCCGGCAGCTCCCGCGCCACGCGCAGCGCACCGACGACGGCCATGCCGCTCGACCCGCCGACGAGGATTCCCTCCTCGCGCGCGAGGCGCCGCGTCATCGCGAAGGACTCGGCATCGTCGACCGCGACGATCTCATGCGGCACCGTCGGATCATACGCGCCGGGCCAGATGTCCTCGCCCACGCCCTCCACGAGGTACGGCCTCCCGGTGCCGCCGCTGTAGACGCTGCCTTCCGGGTCGACGCCGACGATCCGCACCCGTCCTTCCGAGATCTCACGCAGGTACCGGCCCGTCCCTGTGATCGTGCCGCCCGTGCCGACGCCCGCCACGAAGTGCGTGACCTCGCCGTCGGCGTCGCGCCAGATCTCCGGTCCCGTGGTCTCGTAGTGGCTGCGCGGACCGTTCGGGTTCTCGTACTGGTTCGGCTTGAACGCCCCGGGGATCTCCCTGGCCAGTCGATCGCTCACGCTGTAGTACGACTCCGGACTGTCGGGAGAGACAGACGTCGGAGTGACCACGACGTCCGCGCCGTAGGCCCGCAGCACGTCGATCTTGTCCTCACCGACCTTGTCCGGCAGCACGAACACGCACTTGTAGCCACGCTGCTGCGCGACCAGCGCCAGGCCCACGCCGGTGTTGCCGCTGGTGGGTTCGACGATCGTGCCCCCGGGCTTCAGATCGCCCGAGGCCTCGGCGGCGTCGATGATGCGCGCGGCGATGCGGTCTTTCGAAGAGCCGCCGGGGTTCATGTACTCGAGCTTGACGAGCACCGTGCACGCGACGCCCTCGGTGACGTGCTGGAGCTTCACGAGGGGCGTGTCGCCGACGAGGTCCACGATGGAGTCTGCGTACTTCATGACTTCAGGGTAGACGCGCGGATGCCGCGACCGGGGCTGTATTGCACCCGACCGCGGCATCCGTCCTCTCGAAAGGCCCCCGCCGTCTCTCGAAGCTCAGCCCTTCGTCGATCCGGCCAGCAGGCCGCGGACGAAGTAGCGCTGCAGGGCGAAGAACACGATCAGCGGCACGATGATCGAGACGAAGGCGCCCGCCGTGAGCAGGTACCAGTCGTTTCCTCTCGTGCCCGTGATCTCGGCGAGCAGCTTCGTGATCGGCGCCGCGGCGCCGTCGGCGAACACCAGTCCGACGAGCAGGTCGTTCCACACCCACAGGAACTGGAAGATCGCGACGGACGCGATCGCCGGCATCGTCAGGGGCAGCACCACGCGGAAGAAGATCTGTCCGCGGGAGGCGCCGTCGACGCGTGCCGCCTCGATGATCTCCCCCGGGATCTCCGACATGAAGTTGTGCAGGAGGTAGATCGCCAGCGGCAGCGCGAACATGGTGTGCGCGATCCACACCTGCGCGTAGCCGGAGGACGCATCCAGCGGCGTCGTGACCTGCAGCCCGAAGAGGTTGATGCCTCGGGAGAACGAGCTCAGCAGCGGCACGAGCGCCATCTGGATCGGCACGATCTGCAGGGCGAACACGAAGATGAACAGCGCGTTGCGGCCCTTGAAGTCGATCCACGCGAAGGCGTACGCCGCCATCGACGCGATCATCAACGGCACCAGCGTCGCCGGGATGGTGATCGCGATGGAGTTGATGAACGATTCGAGGATGGTCAGCTGGGTCGTGCCGGACTGCAGCACGTCGACATAGTTCTCGAGCGTCACCTGCGGGTCGGAGAAGAACGTCCACCATCCGGACGACTGGATCTGGTCGCGAGGACGGAACGAGGAGATGAACAGCCCCAGCGTCGGAAGGGTCCACAGCACCGCGATCAGGATGGAGGCGACGGATGCCCAGGGGCGCGTCAGCTTCTTGCGAGTGCGCCCTGCGGCGCCGTCGAGGCCGCCCCCGGTCGTGATCGCTCGTGTGCTGACAGCGGATTCGGACTTCAGGGTGTCGGTCATCGGATCTCCCGCTGCTTCTTGATCTGGCGTGCGTTGTAGATGACGATCGGCAGCACCAGGATGAACAGGATGACGGAGAGCGCGGCACTGCGGCCGGCCTCGAACTTCGAGAACTGCGTGTACATCTCGTTCGCGAGCACCGAGGTTCCGTAGTTGCCGGCGGTCATCGTCCGCACGATGTCGAACACCTTGAGAGAGGCGATGGAGATCGTGGTCAGCACCACGATCAGAGCG
This sequence comes from Microbacterium sp. BF1, assembly GCF_019279095.1. Taxonomy (NCBI): domain Bacteria; kingdom Bacillati; phylum Actinomycetota; class Actinomycetes; order Micrococcales; family Microbacteriaceae; genus Microbacterium; species Microbacterium sp. BF1. The sequence goes on from NZ_JAGYWT010000142.1 coordinate 2,554, forward strand.
GGCCGGATGGACGGGACGGTCACCGAGACGAACCGCTCCCAGGCGTTCGCACCGTCGAGTTCCGCCGCCTCGAGAAGCTCCTGCGGCACACCCTTGATCGACGCCGACAGCAGCACCATCGCGAAACCGGTCTGCACCCAGATGAGCACGACGATGAGGAACAGAGTGTTCCACGGCTCGTTCAGCAGCCACTGCTGCGGCTCACCCCCGAACCAGACCATGATCTGGTTGAGGAGTCCGATCTGCTCGAACTGGGGCCCGCGGTACTCGTACATGAAGCGCCAGATGATGCCGGCGCCGACGAACGAGATGGCCATCGGCATGAAGACGAGGACCTTGTAGATCTTCTCGCCGCGGGTGCGATCGATGAACACCGCGTAAGCCAGACCGACGATCGTCGAGACGGTGGGGACCACGAGCACCCAGATGATCGTGTTGACCACCGCGGTGATGCCGTCGGACTGCGTGAAGATCCACAGATAGTTGGCGAACCCGACGAAGTCCTTGCCCGACGAGCTCAGGAACGACGAGTACATCGTCTGGATCGACGGCAGGATCAAGCCGACCAGCAGCAGCAGGATCGCCGGTGCCATGAAGGCGACGAGCTGGATCAGGTATCCCGCGCCATCGCGTGATCGATAGTCCAGCCAGAAGAACAGCGCACCCACGGCGACGGCCACACCCATCGCCCAGTAGTAGGAGTTGAAGAACCACATCACGGCGAGCGGGATGAGCAGGCACATCGCCAGCCGGATGCCGGTGTACAGCGCCCCCCTGCGTGGAGCGATGTCCACGAGGAGCAGGATGACCGCCACGACCACCGCGAATGCGATGACGACGGCGACCGCCTGCAGGATCGGCGGGAGCGAGCCGATCCACTGGAAGAAAATTGTCGCGTTCACGGATTCCCCTTCATCACGCGGAGCGGATCGACGACCGCACATCGACGTGCGGCGTCATGAGAGAAGAAGGGCCGCCCCCCAGAGGGCGGCCCTCCTCTTCTCTCAGCTGGCGGGCCAGCCCGTCTGGATCTGCGTGAGGACGTCGTCCGTGGGGGTGCCGTTGACCCACGCCACCATGCCCTTCCAGAACGTGCCGGCGCCGACAGCACCCGGCATCAGGTCGGACGCGTCGAAGCGGAACGTCGTGTTCGGGTCCTGGAGGATCTTGATGGTCTCCTGCAGGATCGGGTCCTTCGCGTTCGCGGGGTCGAGCCCGTTGTTCGCGGAGGTGACACCGCCCAGGCTGACGCGGCTGTTCGCCCACTCGGGGCTGGACAGGTACGCGAGCACCTTCTGAGTGGCCTCGGAGTCGCTGAACGCTCCGACGATCTCGCCTGCACCGGTGACGGCGGAGTCATCCGCAGACTCGCCCGGGAGCATGAACGCCCAGACGTCGCCGTCCTCGGCGACCTCCGTGCCGTCGGGGAAGAAGCCCGAGAGGAACGAGGCCTGGTGGGTCAGCGCGCACTCGCCGCCGGCGAGCTTCGGAGCGACATCACCGAACGCGGTGGAGTTGATCGAGCGCACGTCACCGAAGCCGGCGTTGACGTTGGCCGGGTTCAGCAGGACCTCGCCGACCGAGTCGAACGCCTGCTTGATCTGCGGGTCGGTGAACTTGACCTCGTTGGTGACCCACTGGTCGTAGACGTCCGGACCGGACTGACGCAGCACGTAGTCCTCGACCCAGTCCGTTCCCGGCCATCCGGTCGCGGTGCCCGACTCGAAACCGGCGCACCAGGCGGGGGTGCCGGTCGTCGCCTGGATCTTCTCGGTGAGGGCGCCCATCTCGTCGAGCGTCTTGGGAACCTCGACGCCCCATTCGGCGAACTTTGCCGGCGAGTACCAGATCCAGCCCTTGACGTTGGCCATCAGCGGCGCACCGTAGAACGTGCCGTCGACCGTGCCGTAGTTGACCCAGTCCTCGGTCCAGTACTCGTTGGCGTTCTTCTCGACCTCTTCCGGCGCGGGCTTCAGGTAGTCGCGGTTGGCGAAGTCGGCGAACAGACCAGGCTGCGGGAAGATCGCGATGTCCGGCGGGTTGCCGCCCTGCGCACGCGTACCGAGCTGGGTCTCGAAGTCCTGGCTGCCCTCGTACTTGATCGTGATGCCGTTCTCGTCGGCCCAGTCCTTCCAGGACTCCTGGAGGAGCTTCGCCTCATCATCGACGATCGTGCCGTAGATCGTGACGGTGGCATCGCCCCCGTCACCCCCGTCGGTGCCGGGTGCCCCACCCGGAGCCCCACATCCGGCGAGCGCGATGCCCGCGACCCCCAGCAGGGCGAGCGGCGCGTAACGCCGGGAACGCTGTGACAGAGCCATGTGAATTCTCCTCTTCGAGTACAGGTTCCCGGCTGTGCGATGCCACCCCGGGGCATCGTTAGGGAACCGATTCCAGGCCAACCTACTGGCCATCCGCATCCCTGCACAACACGCTAGGGTCACAAGCTCGCAACCATTCGATGCACCGACTCCCGACGAGATGGGAGCGCTCCCTCGCCGTGCGCCTGGAACCGGTTCCCTTTTTCGGCGACGACGACTACGCTGTGACGCGGCGCGCACCCCGCGTCGAGGCCACGCAGGCCGCGTGATCAGGTCGAGGAGGACCGATGAGCACGATCGCGGATGTCGCGTCACGTGCAGGCGTATCGAAGGCCACCGCCAGTCGCGCCCTGAGCGGCCGCGGATACGTGTCGGAGGCGACCCGGAAGCGCGTCGAGAGCGCAGCTCGCGATCTCTCCTATGTCGCGCACTCCTCCGCCACGAGCCTGGCGACAGGACGCACCCAGACCGTGGGCATCGTCATGCCACCCGTGGACCGGTGGTTCTTCGCCGAGCTGCTCGCCGGGGTGCAGGAGTCGCTGTTCGCCCTCGACTACGACCTTTCGCTATGCGCTAGTGGGCGTGAGGCGGATGTCGCTACCGATGGAATCCCTCCTGGACACGACCTCCTGCGAGTTCAAGCTCGTGCTGAACCTGGGCGGCGAAACGATCGTCAGCGCGGTCCAACAAAGGAGC
>NZ_JAGYWT010000143.1:0-5550 GCF_019279095.1 Microbacterium sp. BF1
GCGGTCATCGTGATGATGCCTTTCGAGTGGAGGTAAGAGACTTCTCGAAGGATCACACGGTGACCGCGCTTACGTCGCGAGCGACGAGCCGGCCACCGCGGGCTACACCACCTTAAGGGGCACTACTGACGGTGTTGAGGCGTTCTTCCGACGTGAAGTCACTCCTTATGCTCCGGATGCCTGGATCGACGAGTCGAAGACGAAGATCGGCTATGAGATTTCCTTCACACGCCACTTCTACAAGCCTGCGCCGATGCGCACCCTTGCCGAGATCCAGGCCGACATCCGCTTGCTCGAAGCAGAGACTGACGACCTGATCGCCGAGATCGCTGGTGAGTACTGATGTTTCGTGATCTGCCGCGGTACGGCTCGTACAAAGTCGCGGGCGAGTGGGTTGCTGACGTACCCCTTTCATGGGGCTGGGAGCCCGCACGAACCATTTTTGGTGAGCGTAAGGATGCTGGGCACGTTGAGGAACAGATGCTCTCGGTGACCATCGGTCGCGGAGTGATTCCTCAAGCTGACCTTCTGTCGTCTACATCAAAAAAGGACTCATCCAACGTCGATAAGTCGAAGTATAAGCTCGTTGAGCCCGGCGATATTGTCTACAACAAGATGCGTGCATGGCAAGGAGCCGCAGGCGGATCAAAGTATCGGGGCATTGTTAGCCCTGCTTATATCGTGATGTCTCCGCGAGACGCCCTCACTGAGTACATGCACCACGTCGTGCGGACTCCGCAGTTCGCGAAAGAAGCCGAGCGTTGGTCGTACGGCATCACTTCCGACCAGTGGAGCCTGCGGCCGGAGCACTTCAAGATGATTCGCTTCCCGGTGCCGCCGGCGGACGAGCAGACGGCGATCGTGAAGTACCTCGCCCACGCGAACGCCCGCATCGACAAGGCCATCGCCGCCAAGCGCCGCCTCCTCATTCTCATAAGAGAGGAAGCTCAGCAACTTGCGACGGATCTTGTCACCGGCGGTCTTGGTCATCGAGTAGTTGAATCAGGTGTGGACTTGCCGGAGGGCTGGATGGTTCTACCTTTTCTGCGAGCAGTAACTGAGCGTGCCGACTATCGAGGTGCCACGCCAGAGAAGACAGAATTTGGTGTGACGTTGGTTACTGCTAAGAATGTTCGGCCAGGGTGGATCGATTATGAATCTTCAAAAGAGTATGTGAGCGAGGCGGATTATCCTCAGATAATGCGTCGAGGACTCCCCCGTGCGGGAGATCTATTGCTTACGATGGAGGCTCCGCTTGGGAACGTAGCCTTGGTGGATCGCGAGGATGTCGCATTTGCGCAAAGGGTTGTTCGATTCCGGCTTGACGGTAAAGTCCTAAGGCCCCGATTTGCCTCAGTGGCAATGAACTCGCCATATTTTCAATACCAACTCACCGTTCGTGGTACCGGGTCGACCGCCACGGGTATCAAGGCGAGCAAACTTCCGCAATTGCTCATCGCTCTGCCTCCTGCCGACGAACAAGATCGCTTGCTCGGCATCTTTGACCAGAAGATTGGCACCTCGACCGCAATCGTTACCCGTGTCCGGCGCGAGATCGACCTCCTCCAGGAGTTCCGCACACGACTCGTCGCGGACGTGGTGACGGGCCAGGTCGACGTCCGTGCCATCGCAGCGACGTTGCCGGACGCACCCGAGTCGTTCGACAACAACACGGTCTCAGCAACCGATGATGCTCTTGATGAAGCACTGAGCGAAGGCGAGGAGTGAGCATGCAGCGACTCAACGAGGAGAGCTTGGAATCGCTCATCGTCACTCAGATGAGCGAGGGTGGCTGGACCGCGGGGGCACCCGGAGACTACGTCGCTTCCTACGCGATCGATCTGGAGCACTTCGCTGCGTTCATCGAGTCAACCCAGCCCGATCTCGTCGACTCGCTCGGGCTCGCGTCGGAGACTCCCACGCGTCACAAGTTCCTCGCTCGGCTCCAGGGCGAGATCACGCGCCGGGGTGTCGTCCACGTCTTGCGAAACGGCATCGACCATCACGGTCACCACATTGATCTGTATTACCCGACACCTGTGGCTGGGAATCCAAAGGCTGCTGAGCATTTCGTCGCGAACCGGTTCGTCATCACGCGGCAGGTGCATCACAGCGTCAGTAACCCGGGGGATGCCGTCGACCTTGTGGCGTTCGTTAACGGTCTGCCCATCTTTACGTTCGAGCTGAAGAACAACATCACGAACCAGACGGTTGAAGATGCGGTTCAGCAGTATCAGCGCGACCGCGATCCTCGTGAACCGCTGTTCGCGTTCGGACGGACGATCGCACACTTCGCCCTAGACGATCACCGCGCACGATTCTGCACCGAGCTCAAGGGGGCTTCATCGTGGTTCCTGCCGTTCGACCAAGGATTCAACGATGGTGCGGGTAACGCGCCGAATCCAGATGGGGTCATGACGGACTACCTGTGGCGGCGAGTGCTCGCGCCGCAGAGCCTCGCCGGGATCATCGAGAACTACGCGCAGATCGTGGTCGAGAAGAATCCCAAGACTGGGAAGAAGATCTCGAAGGTGATCTTCCCTCGGTATCACCAGCTCGATGTCGTGCGCCAACTCTTGTCCGATGTTGAGACGAGCGGTGCTGGTCGCCGCTATCTCATTCAACACTCGGCTGGCAGCGGCAAGTCAAACTCGATTGCCTGGCTGACTCACCAGCTCACCGAGGCCACACACGACGGCAAGATCGCCTTCGACTCGATCATCGTCGTCACCGACCGCATCATCCTCGACAGCCAGCTCACACAGACCATCAAGTCGTTCCTGCAGGTGGGATCGACCGTGGTGCATGCGGACCGTTCCGGAGATCTTCGCCGTGCGATCACGGCGGGCAAGAAGATCATCGTCACCACGGTGCAGAAGTTCCCGTACATTCTGGATGACATCGGAGCGGACCATCGTGACCGTAGGTTCGCCATCGTTATCGACGAGGCGCACTCGTCCCAGGGGTCGAAGACTTCGGCGGCCGTCTCGAGCGCACTCGGCGGCATCGAGGCCCACGACGAAGACACCGTCGAGGACCGGATCAACCGGATCATCGAGGGCAAGAAGCTGCTGACGAACGCGAGCTACTTCGCTTTCACTGCTACGCCGAAAAACAAGACGCTCGAGATGTTCGGCGAGCCGGTGCCCAACGCCGAAGGAGGCACGAGCTTCCGACCATTCCATTCGTACACGATGAAGCAGGCGATCCAGGAGGGCTTCATCGTCGATGTCCTCTCCAACTACACGCCCGTCGGCAGCTACTACAAGCTGATGAAGACCGTGGAGGACGATCCCGAGTTCGATGCGAAGCGCGCCTCGAAGAAACTTCGCGCCTATGTCGAGGGCAACGAGCACGCCATTGCTCAGAAGACCGACATCATGATCGAACACTTCCTTGCTCAAGTGGTCGCGAAGCGGAAGATCGGTGGCCAAGCGCGGGCAATGGTCGTAACTTCGTCGATCGCACGGTGCATCGAGTACTTCCATGCGATTCGTGACGCGCTCGCTGCGCGCAAGAGCCCGTACAAGGCGGTCGTCGCCTTCTCTGGTGAGCACGAGTATAAGGGGGTAAAAGTAACCGAGGCCAGCTTGAACGGCTTCCCCTCGAACGCTATCGCCGAGCAGGTGAAGACCGACCCGAATCGGATCCTCGTCGTCGCGAACAAGTTCCAGACCGGCTACGACGAGCCACTGCTACACACGATGTACGTGGACAAGGCGTTGTCGGGTGTCTTAGCAGTGCAGACGTTGTCTCGGCTCAACCGGGCACATCCGGCGAAGCACGACACCTTCGTTCTCGACTTCGCCAACGATGCTGAGGAGATCCAGCGCGCGTTTGAACCGTACTACCGCACAACCGTGCTGGCTGAAGAGACGGACGCCAACAAGCTGCATGACCTGGTCAACGACCTCGACGCATTCGGGATCTACACACCTGAGCAAGTCGGAGAGTTTGTCAACCGGTACCTGGCGGGGGAGCGGCGCGACCAACTTGACCCGCTGCTGGACGCCAGCGTCGCTGAGTACATCGAACTCCCTGACGAAGATGACCAGGTGAAATTCAAGGGCGATGCCAAGGCCTTCCTTCGCACGTACAACTTCCTCTCCACCGTCCTGCCCTACGGCAGCACCGAGTGGGAGAAGCGATCGATCTTCCTTGACCATCTAGTACCCAAGCTGCCGGCCCCGAAGGAAGAGGATCTCGCCGCTGGAATCCTCGAGAACATCGACTTGGAGTCTTATCGCGCCGAGAAGCTCAACGCGATGAAGATCGTGCTCGATGACGAAGACGGCACGCTTGCACCGGTCCCGGCCGCCGGCGGAGGACACCTCTCGGATCCGGAGCTTGAGAGACTCTCGGCGATCGTCCGAAGCTTCAACGATCACTTCGGCAACATCGAGTGGAACGACGCTGATCGCGTCCAACGGTTCATCACCGAAGAGATCCCGCGGCTGGTGTCCGAGGACGAGGCCTACAAGAATGCTCAGGCCAACGACGACCCGGTGAACGCCCGCGTCGAGAGCGACCGCGCCCTCAGCCAGGTCATGCTGCGCCTCATCTCAGATGACACCCAGCTCTTCAAGGAGTTCCAGGACAACAGCAGCTTCAAGCAATGGCTCGCTAGCGCAGTGTTCAATGCGACTTACCGGAAGAGTGCTTGAGCGCTACCGCGTCGAAAGGGCTCTTCGCAGATGAAGGTGTAGCAGCGGAGCGTGGTGCGGGCGCGTTGGTGCCGACGGTCCCGGCGGCGCATGAGTGGGATCATGGACTCATGGCTACTGATGACACCGAGAGTGCCCCGAAGGTCATCCGTTGTGAGCACTGGTCTGAGGAGCTTGGTCGCTTCGGCGGCTGGCACCACCACGAGGGGCCTCACGCGTGCGACTGGCGGAACCACGATGGCGAGTGTCCGTACTGGTTCAGCGTTGGCGGTAGGCCGAACCTTGAATCTCAGTAGAGGGAGTCGTGTGGCCATGGCAAGCGGTTCGGCGTCGTCTGCTGGCTCTCCTCGCGACTCCCATTAACCATGTCGTAGCCGCGAGCCTTGTCTGAGACCTTGAATCGGCCTGGCTTGCCGTTGATTCGTTAGCTTGTCCGACCGTCCAACTTCTGGGCAGGCGCGCGCACTTGGCCAAAGGACCCAGGGGAGCGGCGCGACCCCCCGGCCCGTCCGATCCAGCGTCCATCAGTCCTCGGGATGACCTCAACGAGCCCCGGATGCTAATCTGGCTCTTCGCAGATGAGGGTGTAGAAGCTGACGGCGCGGCGGTGTCGGGATCGAAGTCGAGGTCTCCCGAGGATGGAAGTTCTCACACTGCCCATCCGGAAGACCTCGACGTGCACGACGCTACCTTCACTCGCCCTGACCTGACCACGTTCTGCCGACTGGATGAGCTCGGTCTCGAAGCCGTTGGGCAACGGCTCGAGCCCGACCGCGCGGTGATCGCTTGCCGCGTCGTCGAGCTCGACCAGTGGTGCCGTCGCTGCGGCTGCGAAGGGGTTCCGCGGGACACGGTGGTCCGGCGGCTTGCGCACGAACCGCTCGGG
>NZ_JAGYWT010000144.1:0-5502 GCF_019279095.1 Microbacterium sp. BF1
ATCTTGAACAGCACGGTGAAGCGTCCGGCTCCGTCGATCTGCGCGGCCTCGTCGACCTCCTTGGGGATGCCCGCGAAGAAGGAGTGCATGATCCACACCGCGAACGACAGGTTGAACGCCGCGTTGAATGCCGGCGGCTGCGGCCGTGGCGGAGTCAGCCGTCAGGTCGTCGAGCGTCTTCGGTGCGTCGAGGCCCAGCGCCTGGAACTCGGCTTCGTTGTAGAAGTAGACGAGGGGGCCGGTGTCCTGCGGGAGGCCCACGATGGCGTCGCCGACCTTCATGCCGCTGAAGGCTCCGGCGGAGTAGTTGTCCTCGTACTTCTTGGCCTCATCGGCGACGTCCTGCAGCAGTCCCTTCACGAACAGCTGCGGCACCTCCGAGTAGCCGGTCTGTGCGAGGCAGGGCCCGTTGCCGGCCTTCACGTCGGTCTCGAGCTTGAGGATCATGTCGCTCGACTTGCCGTCGAACTTCGTCGCCTTCACCTGGATGTCGGGGTGCTCGGCGTTCCAGCGGTCGACGATCTCGGACGCCGGCGTCCGCCCTGGGCGGGGGAGTGACGCCGAGGCGCCGTCGATCACATGCACATCAAATCAGAAGATGTTTGCGCTCACAACCCCGGGATGATCACAACACAGCCGCACTCGTGCCGCTGAAAGGGAGCGCTGACATACCTCGTCGAGGCACTCGAGGATCACGCCAGGTGCGCGCGGACCTCGTCACCGACGTGGATCACTCCGCCGCCGGGGGTCGAGCCGTCATCCGACGGCGTCCAGCCGGGCAGCAGCAGGCGTCCGAGGGTCGGTTCCTGCTGCGCGAGCGCTCCCGTGAGAGTGGTGAGCACCTTCGCGTCGCGCACGCCGGTGTCGGGATTCGCATGGGTCGCGAGGCAGCGCACGATGGGACCGGCGGTCTGGAAGGTGAGATCGCCGATGCACACCTCGCCGGTCCACGCGAGCTCCTGCCACGCAGCGGCGTCGTCGATCACGATGTTCGAGCGGAAGCGCCGGTCGTCGATGCCCATCCCGAGCGCTTCTCCCAGTGCGCGGACGCTGCCTCGGCCATGCACCGAGACGTAGCCGCGCGCGCGGTCGTGGAAGCGAGGCGTCTGCCCGTCGCCGACGAGCACCAGCGGGAGCCGGCCTGGCCGACGAAGGCGGCGCCCCTCCGGGGTCGCGAGGACGAACTCGGAGAGAGCATCCGCGAGATCGCGCCGTCCCTGTGGGTCGAGGTCGGCCTCCACGAGAGTCGCGCCGGCGTGCTCGATGCGGATGCGCCGCGTCTCGTCGTCATAGCGGGTGTGCAGCGCGGCGAGACCGGGGAAGTCCTGCAGGGCGAGTCCCTTGGCCTTGGGCCAGTGATCGACGCCGTCGCGGTGCTCCGGCTCAGCGGCATCCGCGAATCGGAACGCCAGCACGCGGTCGCCGGCGACTCTGCCGTCGGGGTGCACGGTCAGGGAGTCGCGGTGCTCGGGAGTGAGCCCCTTGATCGGGTGGCGATAGAGGGAGACGACGCGTGCCATGAGGAGATCCTCTCAGCTGCCGAACCCCGCGCACGACGAATGAAGCACTGGTGCCGAGATTGTCTCCTCGGCACCAGGCCACGACGAAACACCCGCACCACGTGCGGGTGTGACGAACAGAGGGGCGGTCAGGCCTTCTCTAGTTCGTCCTCGTCTTCGTCGGCATAGTCGTCGGCCCACTTGTCGACATATGCGTCTTCGTCGGTCGGGTGAGCCAACTCGCGCTCGAGAGCGGAGTAGTTCACCGACGGACTGTACGCCTTGAGTTCGCGGGCGATCTTGGTGTGTTTCGCCTTCTGACGGCCACGGCCCATGCGCGAGACCCCCTCACGAGTTAAGCGGCGGGTTTGAAGGCCCGCGGCATTTTTCACGACACCGGTCTAAAGCCGGTAAGAGTAGCATTCAGAATAGCACGCGGGTAAGACCCTCTGGCCGACGCCAGGCAGGTGAAGGGAACGATCTCCATGACCGACAACACCTCTACTCCCTCCGACGAGGCCGCACAGAACGTGGCGCTGCAGAAAGCCGTCATCGTCGGCATGCAGGTCGACCAGGATCGGCACGTGATCGACGAGGCTGTCCGCTACGCGCGATTGCTGAGCGCGCCGCTGGTCGTCGCGCACGTCGACGTCACGCGCTTCGTGACGTACGAGGACCCGGACGGCTACGTCCATTCGGCTCCGATCGACATCAACTTCGACGCCGGTGCCGCGGAGTTCGAGGCGGTCGAGGCCACGGCCGCCCGGCTTCTGGCGGGGACCGACATCACCTGGACGGCTCGGCAGCTGGTCGGTGACCCGGCCCTGGCCATCAAGCAGCTCGCCAACAAGCTCGACGCCCAGCTGATCGTCGTCGGCACGCGCAAACGCGGCATCGGCGAGTCGATCAGGGAGTTCTTCACCGGATCGGTCGCCGCACGTCTTGCGCACCGACAGCATCGTTCGATCCTGGTCGTGCCGCTCGGCGAGTCGGTGCCGGACGAGCAGAAGGAGATCTGGCCCGAGCAGTAGCGGGCGGTTCCGAACACAGCAGAGGCCCCGCAGGCGTATCGCCTGCGGGGCCTCTTCTGTGTATGTCACCCCCTGTGGATGACGATGCCGTGACGTCGTGCCGACGGTGCGGGGTGCAAGACCGGCGCGGCGCCGAGCGACGGCTGCGTCATCGGAGAGGAAGGCTCTGTCCGGCGTGGGGTCTCTTCCGGCCGCGGAGATGCTGCGGCGCGGGTCGACCCGCTCACGACCGGGAAGCGCTCAGGGCGACCGTCACGCCGCGTGCCGCAGTGTCCAGTGCCGTCTCGAGCTCGGTCACGACCGACGGCGACAGCGTGCCGCCCTTGGCGATATGGGTGCGCAGGTCGGTGCGCACCCTGGCTCGGAAGGCGTTGATCACCGATCTACATCGCGACCCTGTGCGCGATCAGCGTGGTGCTCTACATCCTCGCGAAGCGGCGCAACGGCCTCTTCGTGGGCAAGTGACCTCCTGATGGATCTCTGGCGCGAGATCGTCGGCTGGGCCGGCAGTGCTCTCCTGATCATCTCGATCCTGCAGCCGACGATCTCGCGCCTGCGCTGGTTGAACCTCGGAGCCTCGTCGCTGCTCATGGCGTACAACTTGATGCTCGGCAGCGCGCCCATGGTCGCACTCAACATCACGTTGATCGCGATCAACTGCTGGTATCTGTTCGTCGTCGCGCGCGCCGCGCGGGCGAAGACGGCGAACGCAACCGCGCTCAGTGAAGAGTCCGGCCGGCACGCTCGCCGCTAGGACATGACAGAAAGTATGAGTATGGAACGACTGATCATTGACACCGACCCCGGGATCGACGACGCGGGGGCGCTGTTCTGGGCGCTCTCCTCGGATGCCTTCCACATCGAAGCGCTGACGACGGTCTTCGGCAACGTGGATGTCGACACCGCCACGGCGAACGCCCGCAAGATCGCCGCCGTGGCCGGCCGTTCCGACCTGCCCATCTGGAAGGGCGCGAGCCGACCGCTGGTCGGCGAGCCGCACTTCGCGGAGCACATCCACCGTCCCGGCGGGGTGGGCTTCTGGGAGTACCCGGATCCGGATCCTCATGCAGAGGTCGAGCCCGACGCCGTGCGTCGGATGATCGACACGGTCATGTCGGCGCCGGGCGAGGTGACGATCATGGCGCTCGCGCCACTCACCAATGTCGCTCTGGCCATCAAGCTGGAGCCGGAGTTCGCGCGCTCGGTGCGCCGCATCATCTACATGGGTGGGGCGGCGCTCACGTGGGGCAACGTGACCCCCGTCGCGAGTGCGAACATCTTCAACGATCCCGAAGCCGCGGAGATCGTCATCCAGTCCGGCGCGCCCCTCACGCAGGTGGGACTGGACGTCTCCCGGAGCCTCGCCCTCACGCCGGACCACGTCCGCACGCTCTGGGAGTCGCGCTCGCCGATGGGCCTGGCGCTGTGCGAGATGATCGGATACCCGGATCGTCAGGATGACCCCGACGAGATGCCCGAGTGGAAGACCGAGGGCATGCACCTCAACGACGTGCCCTGCGTCGCCTATGCCCTCAACCTCGACTGGTTCACGGTGCGCAACCTCCGTGTGGATGTCGAGCTGAACGGCACGCACACCCGCGGACAGACCGTCGTGCAGATGATCGATCGCTGGCAGGGTGTGCCGAACGTCGACGTGCTGTTCGACATCGATGCTCAGGCGGTCGCCGACGCGCTGACGGCTTCGCTCACCGCGTTCGGAACAACCGCCGACTGATTCGCGCCTCGCCGACGAACGGCCTCACCCTCGGATAGGGGTGAGGCCGTTCGTCGTTTTCAGGAGCGAGTTGACCTTGACGCAACGTCAACTTCTAGAGTTCAAGACACCCACGCAGAGCGCGAAGGAAGGAGGAGCGATGGAGAAGGAGGACTGGTCGATCCAGGAGATCGCCCGCCTCGCCGGCACCACCAGCCGCACGCTGCGGCACTACGACGACATCGGTCTGCTGCCGCCGTCGCGCATCGCCCACAACGGCTACCGGCACTACGACGGACAGGCGCTCGTGCGTCTGCAGCGCATCCTGCTGCTGCGCGAGCTCGGACTCGGACTGCCGCAGATCGCGGAGGTGCTCGGCGCGGCATCCGTCGGAGAGGGCGCCGGCAGCGAGGCGACGGCACTCGAGACCCATCTCGCGCTGTTGCGCGAAGAGCAGACCCGGCTGGCGCGGCAGATCGCGTCGGTCGTATCCACCATCACGGCATTGAGAGGAGGTGAGAACCTCATGGCAGAGAACATGTTCGACGGCTTCGATCACACCCGCTACAAGCAGGAGGTCGAGGAGCGCTGGGGCGAGAAGGCGTACGCCGACGGCGACAGCTGGTGGCGGGGGATGACCGACGCCGAGCGCACCGACTGGCAGCAGCGCGTGTCCGACCTCGGGCGCGACTGGATCGCCGCGGCGGAGAGCGGCATCGATCCGGCGTCCCCCGCGGCCCAGGAGGTCGCTCGGCGTCACGTCGAGTGGCTCACGGGCATCCCGGGTACACCTGCCGCCGCCTCCGGCGGTGACGTCAAGGCGTACGTGATCGGGCTCGGCGAGATGTACGTCGCGGACCCGCGCTTCGGTGCGAACTACGCGACATCATCCGGAGGCACGCACGGCGCCGAGTTCGTCCGGGACGCGCTTCGGGTCTACGCGGACGGCAACCTGTAGCTCCGGGCTCGACGGCAGAAGCCCCCTCGTGTGCGATCTCGCGCACGAGGGGGCTTCTCCGTCCGGGCACAGCGCGTACCGGACCGCCTCACCCGGGTGCAAGGGGGAGGTCGTGGCCCGGGTCCGGGCGTAGGGTCATGCCATGAGGCGGCGCGACGACCCAGGATCGACGGGACTGTTCATCGCTGCGGCCACGGCCTACGCCGTGAACGTCGCGCTCGGAGCATCCGTCGCCCTGCGCTTGATCGACACCCGTCGCTTCCGCTGGCTGCACCACGCGCTGTACATCGCGACGTGCGC
>NZ_JAGYWT010000145.1:0-5469 GCF_019279095.1 Microbacterium sp. BF1
TGGAAGTCCGCGGCGGAGATGTCGCGCCAGCCGTCTCCCTCGGGGACCGAGAACAACGCACGATCAGGGGTGGCTTCGACACGCTTCACCAGAAGGTCGGCGACGTTCGCGTCGGGATCGGCGGGGAAGATCGAGCACATCCCGCAGGATCTGCTCGATCTCGCGGAACTCCGAAGGCCCGACGGTGAGCGGCGGTGCGAGCTGGATCACGGGGTCGCCGCGGTCATCCGCACGGCAGTACAGACCGGCTTCGAACAGCGCGGGGGAGAGGAAGCCGCGCAGCAGCCGCTCCGACTCGGCGTCGTCGAAGGTCTCCTTGGTCGCCTTGTCCTTCACGAGCTCGATGCCGAAGAAGTACCCGTCGCCGCGCACGTCGCCGACCAGCGGCAGATCGAGCAGTTTCTCGAGCTCGGAGCGGAACAGCGGAGAGTTCTCACGCACGTGCGCGTTCAACCCCTCCTCGTCGAAGATCGCGAGGTTCTCCAGCGCGACCGCGGCCGAGACCGGGTGTCCGCCAAAGGTGTAGCCGTGCGGGAAGGACATGTCGCCCTTCGAGAAGGGCTCGTAGATGCGGTCGCTGACGATCGTCGCCCCGATGGGGGAGTAGCCGCTCGTCATGCCCTTGGCGCACGTGATCATGTCGGGCACGTAGCCCAGACCCGTGCACGCGAACGTGTGACCCAGCCGGCCGAAGGCGCAGATGACCTCGTCCGAGACGAGCAGCACGTCGTGGCGGTCGCAGATCTCGCGCACGCGGGCGAAGTAGCCGGGAGGGGGCGGGAAGCATCCGCCGGAGTTCTGCACGGGCTCGAGGAAGACCGCGGCCACGGTGTCGGCCCCTTCGAAGAGGATCATCTCCTCGATGCGGTCGGCCGCCCACCGGCCGAAGGCCTCGAGGTCATCGGCGGGCCCGCCCATCTCGGCCGCGCGGTAGAAGTTGGTGTTCGGCACGCGGAAGCCGCCGGGGGTGACCGGTTCGAACATCGACTTCATCGCCGGGATGCCGGTGATCGCCAGAGCGCCCTGCGGGGTGCCGTGGTACGCCACCGCGCGCGAGATGACCTTGTGCTTGGCGGGCTTTCCCTGCAGCTTCCAGTAGTGCTTGGCGAGCTTGAAGGCGGTCTCGACCGCCTCGCCGCCACCGGTGGAGAAGAAGACCTTGTTCAGGTCGCCGGGTGCCTCGTCTGCGAGGCGGTCGGCCAGTTCGATCGCCGCCGGGTGCGCATACGACCACAGCGGGAAGAACGCCAGCTCGGACGCCTGTGCCGCCGCGGCCTCTGCCAGTCGTCGCCGACCGTGGCCGGCGTTCACGACGAAGAGTCCGGCGAGGCCGTCGAAGTACTCCTTGCCCTTGGCGTCCCAGATCCGATGACCCTCGCCCTTGACGATGATGGGCACACCAGACTCGGCCATCGTGGACTGCCGGGTGAAGTGCATCCAGAGATGATCCTTCGCCATCGTCTGCAGCTCGGATTCCGACGGGATGGTGCGTGCGATGCTCATCTGGTCCCCCAGTTGTAGAGCTGCTTCTGCAGCTTGGCGTATATGAAGGTTTCGGTGGAGAGGACGCCCTCGATCGGGCGGATGACGTCGTTGATCAGTGCGAGCAGGTCGTCATCGTCCTCGCAGACCACCTCGGCGAGGACGTCGAAGGAGCCGACCGTGATGACGACGTAGTCCACGGCGTCGATCGCGGCGATCGCCTCGGCGACGCGGCGGGCATCGCCGGACACGCGCACGCCGATCATGGCCTGGCGATGGAAGCCCAGCTGCATCGGGTCGGTGACGGCGACGATCTGCATGACACCGGACTCGGTCAGCCGCTGCACCCTCTGGCGCACGGCCGCTTCGCTCATCCCTACGGTGCGGCCGATCTCGGAGTAGGAACGACGGCCGTCCTCTTGGAGCAGCTCGACGATCGTCTTCGAGACCGCATCGAGGGAAGGGTGCTTCTTCGCCGGACTCATGGTGCGATCCTCGCACTCCACGATGCTCTCGGCAACCGATTTCGCAAAATATGGCCATTCGTCCAGCGGAATCGGCAGAAAAACTCAGCTTTCGAGAGGGCCCAGCCACGCGCTCGCCGCGGTGGCGTGCGCGGATTCGGGGTCGGAGGGGTGGAACGCCCCGGCCAGCACGTCGCGGTAGAGGCGGGAGAGCTCGTTGGCGGAGAAGTACGACCCGCCGCCGGCGACGAGCATCGCCTCGTCGACGACATGCTTGGCCATCGTGATCGCGCGGTGCTTGACGCCGGAGAGCTGCGGGAACCACCGCGCGCCGTGATCGACACGGTCGTCCACATCGCGTGCGAGCGCGGCGATCTGCGGCGGCAGCGCGTCGTAGGCGATCGCCATGTCGGCGATGCGCCAGCGGATGTCGGGATCCTGGCTGTAGGCGAGACCCGTCTTCTTCGAGTGCCGCTTCTGCGCCGTCGTGACGGCGAGTTTCAGTGCTCGGCGGGCGATGCCTGTGTAGACGGACGCGAGCAGGATCTCGAAGACCGAGAAGATGCCGAACACGATGGGGTCGGGGCTGGGGCCCGGGTCGATACGGCGCACGACGTGCGCGGCATCGGCGACGGCGCCGTTCAGCCGCGTGGTGCGACTCTGCGTGCCGCGCATGCCGAGGGTGTCCCAGTCGTCGGAGGTGGTGACCGCATCCGTCCGCTCGATGAAGGCGAACACGAGCTGGGGCGCGTCGGGGCTCGTGGTGTCGAGCCCGTGCAGGCCCAGTCGCGTCCACACCGGGGCGAGGGAGGTGAAGATCTTGGTGCCGGTGAAGGAGTATCCGCCGTCGCCATCGGGCACGGCTGCGGTGTCGCTGCCGAACAGCACCAGGTCGTTGCCGCCCTCGCTGATGCCGAACGCGAAGACCTCGCCCGCCACCGCGCCATCCTGCACGAACTCCAGTCCTGGCACGCCGCGGTCGGAGAAGACCTTGGCGACGCCCGTCCACACGAGGTGCATGTTGACGGCCAGGGCGGTCGCCGGTGCGGCACCCGCGAGACGCTGCTGCAGGATCGCGGCTTCGGCGAGTCCGAGTCCGGCGCCCCCGCGCACGGTCGGCACCAGGATCGACAGGTATCCCGCGGCCCGCAGCTCGTCGAGGTCCTGCGCGGGGAAGGTGTTCTCGCGGTCATGGATCGGTGCGCGCTCGCGGATGCGCTCGAGAAGGTCGTCGGGGAGGAATTCCGCGGGATCGAACGTGCTCATGCCAGTGCCTCCAGAAGCTGACGGACGGATTCCTCCGGGCGATCGCGGTGCAGGGAGTGTCCTGCGCCCTCGACGATCGACAGGGAGATCAAGGGGTTCGCGGCGAGGACCTCGTCGGCGAGAGCACCCGTGAAGATGCTGTAGACGGCGGGGTCGGCGCCGATCACGTGCGTGATGGATCGGCGAGATCGTCCGGCGCCGCGAGGGCTGACGCAAGATCAACTGAACGCACTCATCGCCGACATCGCGAGCGACATCAACGGCTTCATCGGCGCATCCGTCGTCGACGTCGAGTCGGGCCTGCCGCTCGCTTCGCACTCGGTCCGACCGGACTTCGATCTCGACGTCGCCAGTGCGTACAACAGCGAGATGGTCAAGAACAAGCGGAAGACGATCGACGCTCTCCGCCTCGAGGCCACCCTCGAAGACATGCTGCTGACGCTCGACACCCAGCTGCACCTGATCAAGATGATCGAGGGCGATACCTTCATCTACCTCGCAGCCGACCGTCAGGCGACGAACCTCGCCCTCCTCCGCTCCGCCGTGAACCGCCACGTGGCGGCACGGCGTGCATCAGCTGCCGATCTCGGTGCGCACGGTGTAGAGCTCGGGGAAGAAGGTCAGATCCAGCGCGCGCTGCAGGAAGCCGACGCCGCTGGAGCCGCCGGTGCCGACCTTCATGCCGATCGTGCGCGCGACGGTCTTGAGGTGTCGGAAGCGCCAGAACTGGAAGTTGTCCTCGAGGTCGACCAGGTCTTCGCACGCCTCGTAGAGGTCCCAGTACCGGCTCGGGTCCTGGTAGATCTCGCGGATCGCGGGCACCAGCTCCGGGGTCTCCCGGTAGGGCTCGCGCACATCGCGCTGGAGGATCGAGCTCGGGATCGGCAGCCCGCGGCGGGCGGCGAAGCGCAGGAACTCGTCGTAGAGCGTCGGCTTCTCCCACTCGGCCGTGAGCAGAGCGAGGTTGGCGGGGTGGTCGGCGAAGACGCTCAGCATCTTCTCGTTCTTGTTGCCGAGGGCGAACTCCACCGCCCGGTACTGCACGGACTGGAAGCCCGACGAGTTGCCCAGTGCCCCGCGGAACTGCGCGTACTCGGTGGGGGTGAGGGTCGCGAGCACGGACCACTGCTGCGTCATCACGTCTTGGATGCGCTTGACCCTGGCGATGCGCTTCAGGGCCTCGCGGAGGTTGTCGCCGGCGAGCAGCTCACGCGCCGAGGACAGTTCATGCAGCAGCTGCTTGAGCCACAGCTCGGTGGTCTGGTGCTGGATGATGAACAGCATCTCGTCGTGGTGCTGCGGTTCGCTCACCGGATGCTGCGCGGTGAGCAGCTGGTCCAGCGCCAGGTAGGAGCCGTACGTCATCCGGCCGGAGAGGTCGGTGACGATGCCGGATTCCAGGGCGCGTTCGTTCTCGGTGTGCATGCGCCGAATATATCACTTTCGTGGCGAGCGTCACAGGAGTGATATGTTCTGCATCGTCGTCCCTCAGAGCGCGGGGGTGCGCGGCGGCGGCGTGCGACGCGTGCCAGGGCCGCCTGTCGCTTCGAACGCCGCCGCGAGGCGCAGCAGTCGCGTGTCGTCATGCGCCCGACCTGCGAAGGTGAGGCCGATCGGCATGCCGATGTCGCTCATCACCCCCATCGGGACGGTGACGGTCGGGATGCCGAGGTGGCGCACGGCGAGGTTGCCGTTCGCGATCCAGACGCCGTTGCGCCAGCCGCGGTCGGCGGATTCGGGGTTCACGTCCATATCGGCCGGACCCACATCCGCGACCGCCGGGAAGACCACGGCATCGAGCCGCAGCACATCCATCCACACCTCCAGGTCGCGACGACGGGTCTCCTCCAGGCCGCGCAGGCCGTCTTCGAGTTCGGGCATGTCCGTGAACGAGGCATCGGGGTGGCGGCGCACCCAGTCCGGATACTCGGCGATGTCGTCGTCGAAGCCCGTGTAGCGGTCGGGGAGTGCGCCCGGGGGGTGGGGGAAGATCGTGGCGCCGTCGACGTCGACGAGCGAGTGCAGAGCGGGGTCGGCGTTCGCCTGCAGGAAGTCCTCCCATGCCCAGGCCGAGAGATCGACGATCTCGCGGCGCAGGTACTCCGGCGACACCAGGCCGCGGGTCGCGATGGTGTGCGCCCCCGGACGGTCGCCCTCGTAGTTCGACACCACCGGGAAATCGACCTCGATCACGGTCGCTCCGGCGGCGGTGAGGTCGCGGCGGGCGGCCTCCCAGCGCTCGATGATGCTCGCCCGT
>NZ_JAGYWT010000146.1:0-5449 GCF_019279095.1 Microbacterium sp. BF1
GAGGGCGTGCCGCGCCGAGGCCATCGCGTCGATGACCTCGGCACCCGCCGCTGCCAGCACCTCGCCGGCAGGTGTGAGAGCGAGTGTGCGACCGAGCCTGCGGGTCAGCGGGGTCGGAACGCCTCTCTGCAGGGCGGCGAGCTGTTGGGATACGGCGGAGGGGGTGACCCGGAGCGCGTCGGCCACCGCCGTCACGCTCCCGAGAGCACCAAGCTCTCGCAGGATCTGCAGCTGATGGAGTTCCACGTTCTCAGTGTGGGTGCGGCTACATCGATGATGCAGACGATGCCGATTGTTCTACATCGTCTGATGCGATGGGATCGAACACACGAAGGCACTGTACAAAGGCGCACCCGGCACCGGACTCGAGCTCGTCGAGCGTCCTGATCGGATCGCCGGCACCGACGACGTCGTCATCCGGGTGTTGCGCACGGGGATCTGCGGCACCGATCTGCACATCCTCCGTTGGGATGACTGGGCGGCGTCCGCGATCGCCGCTCCGCTCATCCCCGGCCACGAGTTCTACGGGGAGGTCGTCGAGGTCGGCCCCGGTGTGCACGACATCGCCGTCGGCGACCGGGTGTCTGGCGAAGGACACATCGTGTGCGGCACGTGTCGCAACTGCCGGGCGGGTCGCCGCCAGATGTGCATCCGCACGATCGGCCTCGGTCTGCAGCGCGACGGCGCCTTCGCGGAGTACCTCGCTCTTCCCGCGACGAATGTGTGGGTGCACCACTCCGAGGTGACGCCCGAACTCGGTGCGATCTTCGATCCCCTCGGCAACGCCGTCCACACCGCCCTCACGTACCCGCTCGTCGGTGAGGACGTGCTCGTCACCGGCTGCGGACCCATCGGGCTGATGGCGATCGCGGTGGCCCGGCACGCGGGTGCACGGTTCATCACGGCGACCGACGTCAGCGCACCCCGCCTGGAGATGGCCCGCCGGATGGGCGCCGACGAGGTGGTCGACGTCTCGGTCCGCGACATCCGCGATGCGCAGCAGGCGCTCGGAATGCGGGAGGGGTTCGACATCGGATTCGAGATGAGCGGTGCGCCCTCGGCTCTCCCGGCCATGATCGACAACATGAACCACGGCGGCCGCATTGCGATGCTGGGTCTGCCTAGCGCGGGGTTCGGAGTCGACTGGGGCAAGCTCGTCACCCACATGCTCACGATCAAGGGCATCTACGGACGCGAGATGTTCGAGACATGGAACGCGATGGGGGCGATGCTGCAGACCAGCGCGACCCTGCGGGACGCCATCGGCCGGGTGATCGCCGAGGTCGTCCCCGCTCGCGACGGGGAGCGCGGCTTCGCTGCGGCCGAGTCTGCGGGAACGGGCAAGATCATCCTCGACTGGACGGAGCTGTGATGTACGGGACTTTTCAGAAGCATGTGGCGGGAGAGCTGGCGGGGATCGAGGAGGCCGGACTCACCAAGCATGAGCGCGGCATCCGCGGACCGCAGAACGCCTCGATCACCGCGAACGGCACGGAGGTGCTGAACTTCTGTGCCAACAACTACCTCGGCCTCGCCGACGACCCGCGCATCCTCGACGCCGCGACCACGGCCCTGCAGGAATGGGGCTACGGTCTGGCCAGCGTGCGCTTCATCTGCGGTACTCAGGAGCAGCACCTCGAGCTCGAGCGTCGGCTCGCCGACTTCCTCGGCACGGACGAGGCCATCCTGTACTCGTCGTGCTTCGACGCGAACGGGGGCGTGTTCGAGACGCTCTTCTCCGCCGAGGATGCGATCATCTCGGACGAGCTCAACCATGCGTCGATCATCGACGGTATCCGGCTCTCGAAAGCGCGCAGGCTCCGCTACCGGAACCGAGACATGGCCGATCTCGAAGCGCAGCTGCAGGCCGCCTCGGACGCCCGTTTCCGCGTGGTGGTGACGGAGGGCGTGTTCTCGATGGACGGCTACATCGCACCGCTCGCGGCGCGCCGAACGGCGTGAGCTCTCCCTGGATCTGCTGCGCGAACAGCAGACCCGCAGGCAGGATCCGCGCGCCGTCGACCACGCTCTCGCCCAGCTCGGGCTGACCCGACGCTGAGACCCGGTGTCGTCCTGGCGAGGAGGTTCAGTCCTCGAAGGGGCGGGCGACGATCTCGCCGGAGGCGGTCTGGAAGACCTCCCACCCCGCGTCGAGCTCAGCGATCGCGCGGCCTTCCAGCCAGGTGAGCGTCCAGTGACCGGTCAGCCCCTTGGCCTCGACCTCGGCCGTCTCCGAGTCACCGGCGCGACGCACCTCGACCTCGAGGTTGTAGAGGTAGCCGACCGACTCCTCCTTGATCTGGCCCATCATCGACTGGAACATGGCGTAGCCCTCACGCTGGTACTCGATGAGGGGGTCGCGCTGAGCCATCGCACGAAGGCCGATGCCGTCCTTGAGGTAGTCCATCTCGTAGAGGTGGTCGCGCCAGCGACGATCGAGCACCTGCAGCACGACACGACGCTCGAGCTCGCGCGTGGCGGCCTCGCCGAGAGACTCCTCACGCGTCTGGTACGCGATCTTCGCGTCGGAGAGCAGCTCACGGGTGAGCCCGTCCGCATCGATGCCGCCCTTGCGGTCGGCGGCCTCGGCCACGACCTCGTCGATCGTCACGCCCACCGGGTAGAGCGTCTTGAGCTCGGTCCAGAGGGCATCGAAGTCCCAGCTCTCGTTGTGGCCCTCGCCGGTGTGGTCTCGCACGACGCCGCTGATGGCGTCCTCGATGAAGTGCTGCACACGATCGGCGATGTCATCGCCCTGGAGGATGTGCCGACGATCCGCGTAGATGGCCTCACGCTGGCGGTTCAGGACGTCGTCGTACTTCAGGACGTTCTTGCGCATCTCGGCGTTGCGGGACTCGACCTGCGACTGGGCGCTGCGGATCGCTCGGGAGACGAGCCCCGACTCGATCGGCACATCGTCCGGGAAGTTGGTGCGGGCGAGGATGGCCTCGGCCGCCCCCGACTGGAACAGACGCATCAGATCGTCGGTGAGGCTCAGGTAGAAGCGGCTCTCACCGGGGTCACCCTGACGGCCGGAACGACCGCGAAGCTGGTTGTCGATGCGGCGCGACTCGTGGCGCTCGGTGCCGAGCACGTAGAGACCGCCGGCCGCGATGACCTTCTCGGCCTCCTCCGCGACGACGCTCTTCATCGCCTCGTAGGTCTCGTCCCACGCGATCTCGTACTCCTCGGGCGTCTCCACGGGGTCGAGCCCCTTGCCCTTGAGCTCCTGGACCGCGAGGAACTCGGCGTTTCCGCCGAGCATGATGTCGGTTCCTCGTCCGGCCATGTTCGTGGCGACGGTGACTGCGCCCAGGCGACCGGCGCGCGCGACGATCTCGGCCTCGCGCGCGTGGTTCTTCGCGTTGAGGACCTCGTGCTTGATGCCCTTCTTCGCGAGCAGGCGCGAGAGGTACTCGCTCTTCTCGACGCTGACCGTTCCGACCAGAACCGGCTGGCCCTCCGCGTGCCGCTCGGCGATGTCCTCGACGACCTGAGCGAACTTCGCGGTCTCGTTCTTGTAGACGAGGTCGGACTGGTCCTTGCGGATCATCGGCCGGTTGGTCGGGATCGGGATGACGCCGAGCTTGTACGTCGACATGAACTCGGCGGCCTCGGTCTCGGCCGTACCGGTCATGCCGGCGAGCTTGTCGTAGAGACGGAAGTAGTTCTGCAGGGTGACGGTGGCGAGGGTCTGGTTCTCTGCCTTGACCGGCACGCCCTCCTTCGCCTCGATCGCCTGGTGGATGCCCTCGTTGTAGCGGCGACCGACCAGGATGCGACCCGTGTGCTCGTCGACGATCATGACCTCGTCGTTCATCACGACGTAGTCGGTGTCCTTCTTGAACAACGCGAGTGCCTTGATCGAGTTGTTGAGGAACGAGATCAGGGGGGTGTTCGCCGACTCGTAGAGGTTGTCGATGCCGAGGTAGTCCTCGACCTTCTCGATACCGGGCTCGAGCACGCCGACGGTGCGCTTCTTCTCGTCGACCTCGTAGTCCACGCCGACCTCGAGGGTGCGGGCGATCTTGGCGAACTCGGCGAACCAGCGGTTGGCCTCGCCCGACGACGGGCCGGAGATGATGAGCGGGGTGCGGGCCTCGTCGATGAGGATCGAGTCGACCTCGTCGACGATCGCGAAGAAGTGCTCGCGCTGGACGAGGTCCTCCTTGCGCCACGCCATGTTGTCGCGCAGGTAGTCGAAGCCGAACTCGTTGTTCGTGCCGTAGGTGATGTCGGCGGCGTACTGCTCGCGGCGCACCGCAGGCGTCTGACCGGAGACGATGATGCCCGTGGTCATGCCGAGAGCACGGAACACACGCCCCATGAGCTCTGCCTGGTAGCTGGCCAGGAAGTCGTTGACCGTGATGACGTGCACGCCCTTGCCGGCGATCGCGTTCAGATACGCGGGCAGCGTCGCGACGAGTGTCTTTCCCTCACCGGTCTTCATCTCGGCGATGTTGCCGAGGTGAAGGGCGGCACCACCCATGATCTGCACGTCGTAGGCACGCATGCCGAGGGTGCGCTTGGCGGCCTCTCGCACCGCGGCGAATGCCTCCGGCATCAGCTGATCGAGGGTCTCACCCTTCTCGAAGCGGGCGCGCAGCTCGACGGTCTCGTTGCGCAGCTCGTCGTCGGTGAGCTTGGAGATGTCCTCTTCCAGCGCTCCCACTGCCTTGACGACCTGATTCAGGCGGCGGATGACCCGCCCCTCGCCCGCACGCAGCAGCTTCTCAAGAGGATTGGCCACGGATGTCATCTCCCTGTCAGTGGGTAATTCGCCGGCCATCGGTGAACCCGACGCCAGGCATACTTCGCCATGTTACCGGGCCGTGACCTGCACGTCGCCTGCATGGTGGTCCCGCGCGTCGGTCCGGGGGTGCGACCGATAACCATATACTCGGTATCGCATTCCCACGCACGGTAACGGAGATGAACGATGTCAGTACGCCAGAGCCTGCTCGCCATCCTCGCGCAGGGGCCCTGCTACGGCTACCAGCTCCGACACGAGTTCGATCGCCGCACCGGCTCGATCTGGCCGCTGAACGTCGGGCAGATCTACAACACCCTCGAGCGTCTGGAACGCGACGGGCTGGTCTCGCGTGGCGATGCCGACGACCACGGTCACGTGTACTGGCAGATCACGGATGCGGGGCACACGGACGTCGAGAACTGGCTCTCCTCCCCCGTCGTGCGCTCCCAGGGCACCCGCGACGAACTGACGATCAAACTGGCCGTCGCAGCGACCCTCCCCGGCGTCGACGCCGCAGCCACGATCGACGCGCAGCGATCGGCATCGATGCGACAGCTGGAAGCGCTCCAGCACGAGCGACAGGCGCGAGGAGACGGGGACGACCCCGAAGGACTCGCGTGGTCGCTGGTCGCCGACTCCATGATCTTCGCCGCGGAGGCCGAAGTCCGCTGGCTCGATCACGCGGCGCAGCGCCTC
>NZ_JAGYWT010000147.1:0-5434 GCF_019279095.1 Microbacterium sp. BF1
CCTGCGCCCCTACGGCGACGAAGACCCGCTCACCCCGCTCCCCTCGCCCGTGCCGTCGATGCGACTCGTGCGCCTTCCGCTCGGGCTCGGCGCGACCCGCGAAGAGGCCGATGCCCTGCGCATGGACCTGCTCGACGAGGTGGGCGTCGAGACGGCCTTCACCAGCTTCCGCGGCGTCGGCTACTTCCGACTCTCCGCCCACCTCTACAACGAGGCCGCCGACTACGAGGCCTTCGTCGAGCGCTGCGTCCCGCAGATCCTCAGCCGCGCCGGCATCCGCCGCGCCGACTCCCTCGTCCTTCCCTGACCGCGTCCGTCCCCCGCCCGACCGCAACATCCACCCCCACCCCACCGAGAGGCACATCGTGAAGAACAAGATCTTGACGACCGCAGCGGGATTCGGCACCGTCGCCGTCCTCGCTCTCACCGGCTGTTCCGCAAGTTCCGGCCCGTCCGCCGACGGCGCCGTCACCCTGCAGATGGTCGAGAGCCTGACCAACCCCGCCCGCACCGAGCTCGTGCGCGGGCTGCTCGACGACTTCGAGAAGGCGAACCCGAAGATCACGGTCAACCTGGTTTCCCCTCCCACCGAGCAGGCCGACGCGAAGATCCAGCAGATGCTGCAGTCCGGCAAGGGCGTCGACGTTCTGGAGGTGCGCGACATCACCGTCGGACCGTTCGCGAACAACGGCTGGCTGTACGACCTGGGCCCCGACCTCGAGAAGTGGGACGGCTGGGACGCCCTGACCGACAACGCCCAGTCCGCCTCGGTCGCCGCCGACGGCAAGAGCTACTTCGTTCCCTACGGCTTCTACGGGCTGTCGCTGTTCTACCGCACCGACCTCGTGAAGGACGCCGGGTTCGACGGCCCGCCGCACAGCTGGAAGGACCTGCTCGAGCAGGCCAGTGCGATCCAGGACCCGTCGAACAACATCTACGGCTACGCCTTCCGCGGCGGCCAGAACGCCAACAGCAACGTGGTCGCG
Source organism: Microbacterium sp. BF1 (assembly GCF_019279095.1). Classification (NCBI taxonomy): domain Bacteria; kingdom Bacillati; phylum Actinomycetota; class Actinomycetes; order Micrococcales; family Microbacteriaceae; genus Microbacterium; species Microbacterium sp. BF1. Next base: position 987 of record NZ_JAGYWT010000147.1, read on the forward strand.
GCCATCGAGGCGTACACGATCGACGGACTCGACGTCGACGATGCGTTCCTGATGGAGGACGGCTCGACGATCTTCGCCGCCCCCGAGGCGCAGGATGCCGTCGACGACTACTTCGACCTCTTCAAGAAGGCCTCCCCACCCTCCGCCGTCTCATGGGGCTACCCCGAGATGGTCGCCGGCTTCACGAACGGCACCACCGCCTTCCTGCTGCAGGACCCCGAGGTCATCGCGACCGTGCAGGACTCCTCGCTGACCGAGGACCAGTGGGACACCGCTCCGCTGCTCGTCGGCCCGTCGGGCAAGGCCGCCCAGCCGCTCGCCGTCGCCGGCTGGGGCGTGGCCGAGAACAGCGAGAACAAGGAGGCGGCCGTCAAGCTGGTCGAGTTCCTCTCGTCGGCCGAGCCCGCCACCGAGTTCGCCCAGGCCAACAGCCTGGTGCCGATCATCACGGCCGCGGCAGATGATGACTTCTACTCGTCGGGCCCGTGGACCAGCTACGTCACCATGACGGAAGACCCGGAGACCTACGTCAACGTGCGTCAGCCGCGCGGGGTCAGCTGGTGGACCGAGTGGATCCAGAAGTCCGACCAGGACGTGCAGAACGTGCTGCTGGGCAACATGTCGACCAGCGACCTGCTGGCGTCGTGGGATGCGTTCTGGACCGAGAAGTACGCCTCGGAAAAGGGCTGACCTGTGGCCCGCACCGCTCACAAGGGAGGCTCCGTCGGCACTGCTTCGCAGCAGGCAGTCGTCGGGGCCTCCCCGGCATCGCGCCGGCGCCCGTTCCGCGGCCGCCAGGCATGGACGCTGCTGGCCTTCCTCGCGCCGGCAATCGTCTTCGTCTGCTGGTTCACCTACTGGCCGATGCTGCAGGGCGCGCGCATGGCCTTCCACGACTGGAACCTGTGGGATCTCACGTCGACGCCGTTCGTGGGCTTCGACAACTTCCTCGCCGTGTTCCGCGATCCGGCGTTCCCGACCGTCGCGGGAAACTCCGTGCTGTGGGTCGTCGGCTCGCTCGTTCCGCAGCTCGTGATCGGGTTCCTGATCGCGCTCGCCCTGCGCAAGAGGTTCCGCTTCCGCGGGCTCTACCAGGCGCTCGTGTTCTTCCCGTGGGCGGTGTCGGGCTTCCTCATCGGCATGCTCTTCCGCTGGATGTTCAACGCCGAGTTCGGCGTGGTCAACGACCTGCTCATGAAGGCCGGGCTGATCGATGCACCGCTGCCCTGGCTGGCCGACCCGAAGCTCGCGATGTTCGCGGTGATCGTCGCGAACGTCTGGTACGGGGTGACGTTCTTCGCGATCATGATCCTCGCGGCCCTGCAGTCGGTCCCCGACGAGATGCTGGAGGCGGCGAGCCTCGACGGCGCCGGCAAGTTCCGTCAGCTGTTCTCGATCATCATCCCGTACATCTCGATGACGCTGCTGCTGACGATCCTGCTGCGCGTGATCTGGATCTTCAACTTCCCGGACATCATCTACGCGATGACCAACGGCGGACCCGCCAACCAGACGCACATCATCACGACCTGGATGATCAACTACACCCAACAGGGCAACTACGGCTTCGCGAGCGCGATCGGCCTCATCGTGATGGCGGTCCTGTTCGTGTTCTGCGCGTTCTACCTGATGGCGATGCGGAGAGTGCAGCGATGACCATGACAGACGCCTCGCGGACGGGCTCCTCGATCACCGAGACCCGCCGCATCACCGTGCCCGACCCGGCATCCGCACCGCGCCCGAAGCCGCGCGTCACGATCGGCGGCATCGTCCGTGTCGTGGGCCTGGGACTCTGGCTCGTGATCACACTGTTCCCGCTGTACTGGATCGCGCTGACGTCGATCAAGTCGCCGGGCACGATCAACCGCTTCCCGATCGAGTACTGGCCGAGCGAGCCGTCGCTCGAGAACTACATCAGCCTGTTCCAGAAGAGCTCGTTCGGGGTCTTCCTCGGCAACTCCGCCCTGGTCGCGGTCGTCGGCGGTGCCGTGGCCACCCTCATCGCCCTGTTGAGCGCGTACGTGCTGGCCCGGTTCGAGTTCCGCGGCAAGGGGGCGATCCTGATCGCGTTCCTGCTGACCCAGATGATCCCGGCGTTCATCGCGCTCGGGCCCCTCTACTCGATGATGACCGACCTCGGCCTGGTCGACACCAAGCCGGGGCTCATCCTCGTGTACATCGCGATCTGCATCCCGTTCTCGACCGTCATGCTGCGGGGCTTCTTCGAGAACGTGCCGGATGCGCTCGAAGAGGCGGCGATGATCGACGGATGCTCACGCCTGGGCGCTCTGTTCCGCGTGCTCGTCCCGGTGATGACCCCCGGCATCATCGCGGCGTTCATCTTCAACTTCGTCAACTGCTGGAACGAGCTGTTCCTGTCGGTCGTGCTGATGAACACCGACGCGAACCGCACCGTGCCCTCGGCGCTGAACGGCTTCATCTCCACCTTCAACATCGACTGGGGCTCGATGAGTGCCGCCGCGGTGTTGACGATCCTGCCGACCATGGCGATGTTCGCTCTCGCGAGCCGCTGGATCGTGCAGGGCCTGACCGCCGGCGCCGTCAAGGAGTAAGGCGAGCGCCGAGACCCACGCCCAACGTCGAGACCCACCCCCGCATACGTCAGCGGGGGTGGGTCTCGACGCTACCGATGGGTCTCGGCGTCAGATCAGGACACTCAGATCAGGACACTCAGACCAGGCGCGTCTTCGGGGAGGTCGAGTACGTCGCCTCCGCATCGCGGTTGACCGTGTCGCCCAGGGCCTCGTCGATCGCGGTCATGGTGTCGGCGTCGAGCTTCACGCCAGAGGCCTTGACGGTCTCGGCGAGCTGCTCCGGACGCGAGGCTCCGACAAGGGCCGCTGCCACGTTCGGGTTCTGCAGCACCCACGCGATCGCGAGCTGCGGCATCGACAGGCCCGCCTGCTCGGCGATCGGCTTGAGGCGCTGGACGGCGGTGAGGATGTCGTCCTGCAGGAAGCTCTTGATGAAGTCGGCGCCGCTGTGGGGGTCGGTCGCACGCGAGCCCTCTGGCACCGGCTGACCAGGGAGGTACTTGCCGCTGAGCACGCCCTGCGCCATCGGCGACCAGACGATCTGCGAGATGCCGAGCTCTTCGGATGCCGGCACGACCTTGCCCTCGATGACACGCCACAGCATCGAGTACTGGGGCTGGTTCGAGATGAGCTGGATGCCGAGCTGCTTGGCGAGAGCATGCCCCTCGCGCAGCTGCTCCGCGGTCCACTCCGAGACGCCGATGTAGAGCGCCTTGCCCTGGCGGACGACGTCGGCGAAGGCCTGGAACGTCTCCTCGAGCGGGGTCTCGTAGTCGAAGCGGTGTGCCTGGTACAGGTCGACGTAGTCGGTGCCGAGGCGCGTGAGCGAGCCGTTGATCGACTCGAAGATGTGCTTGCGGCTCAGGCCGGTGTCGTTCGGTCCCTTGGGGCCGGTCGGGAAGTAGACCTTCGTGAAGATCTCCAGCCCCTCGCGGCGCTGACCCTCCAGCGCCTTGCCGAGCACGACCTCCGCGGCCGTGTTGGCGTAGGTGTCGGCGGTGTCGAAGGTGGTGATGCCGGCGTCGAGGGCGGCATGCACGGTCTTCACGGCGGCGTCGTCGCCGACCTGTGAGGCGTGGGTGACCCAGTTGCCGTAGGTGATCTCCGAGACCTTGAGACCGCTGTTGCCGAGATAGCGATAGTTGACCATGGATCAACGCTACTGGCTGCCCACTATGGCCGGGCCGGATGCGAGGGAAGAGGTCAGGCGGCCGCAGGAGCGGAGCGTGGTCGTACCGCGGCCATGACTCCGACGACGACGAGCGCGACGGCGGAGAGCGCACTCACGGCATAGAGGGGGCGTGCCCATGGCGAGTAGTCGCCCCCGCCGATGCCGAAGGCGTCGGCGAGTCCCATGCCGGCGCCGAACGAGGCGATGAAGTAACCCCCCGCCCCGAGCATCAGCAGCACCAGGAAACCCATCGCCGGGATCAGCGGATGCGCAGCGGTGCATACCGCGACGACCGCGAGCGCCACAGCCAGGGCGATGCCGACACCGAGGATGAAGAACGCCTGGCCCGGCATCAGGCTCTCACCGGCGTTCGACATCTCCGCATGGATCTCGTCGAGTGATCTACCGGGAGCGGCGGCGAGTGGATTGAGCACCAGGATCTGCACCGCGGCGAGCGCGGCATAGATCGTGACGGCGAGCACGCCGACGATCGAGATCCACAGCGTCTGCATCCGCATGGTCCGACGCTGCATCCGAGTCATGCGGGTCAGCCTAAGAGGACATCCCGAGAGTCTCCCGATACTCGCGCCAGGCCGCTCCGAGTCGGCGGATCCCCTCTGCCAGCACGTCGTCGGGGGCGGTGAACGGGATGCGGATGTGGTCGTCCGGCGACGCGGATACCGCGAACGCCGCGCTCCCCGCGACCGAGACGCCGTGCGTTG
>NZ_JAGYWT010000148.1:0-5427 GCF_019279095.1 Microbacterium sp. BF1
CGACACGTCCGCCTCGGCGAACACGGTGTCGACCACGCGGTCGAACGCGGGGCGCAGGCTCGAGGGCCGCGCGGCCGCATCTCCGAGCCGGTCGATCAGGTCGTCGTCGCGGAACAGCTCGTCGACGTACGGCCAGACGTCGCCGATCGCCCGGATGATGCGGGTGCGGGACTCCTCGGTGCCGCCGGCGAGTCGCAGCATCCATTGCACGGCGTGATCGCGGTGGTAGTCGACCTCCTTGAGCGACTTCTCGGCGATCGCGGCGAAGGTCTCGTCGCTGCTGGCGCGCAGGGCCGAGTACAGCTCGAACATGTAGGTGGCCACCACGAACTGCCGCGCGATGGTCTGGGCGAAGTCGCCGTTGGGCTGCTGCACGATCCAGGCGCAGCGGAACTCGGGCTCGTCGCGGAAGAAGGCGAGATCGTCTTCGCTGCGGCCGTCGTACGAGCCGGCATAGTGCAGGAAGGAGCGTGCGTGGCCGAGCAGGTCGAGCGCGATGTTGCCCAGGGCCACGTCCTCCTCCAGCTCGGGGGCGCGCGAGATCCAGGCGCCCAGCTGCTGGGACAGGATGAGCGCGTCATCGCCGAGGCGCAGTGCATACTCGGCGATGTCGGCCGACGCGGCGACCGCGCCGGTGCCGGAGAGCTCCTGCGAGAGGCTGATCTCGTCGACGGAGACGTCGCCGTGGATGTCGCCGTGGATGTCGCCGTGGACGTCGGCGCCCTCGTGCGCGGTGGTCGGGTGCGGTGCGCTCACAGGTGCGGCACTCCCTCGGAGGCCGTGTAGTACACGGCGTGGCGGTAGTTCTTGCCGGCGGGGCTCTCGAAGTACGCGCCCTTGGCGTCCGGGTCGCTCGTGGTGATCGCGTCTGCCGGCGCGACCCAGATCGAGACGCCCTCGCCGCGGCGCGTGTAGAGGTCGCGAGCATTGCGGATCGCCATCTCGGCGTCCGGCGCGTGCAGCGAGCCGACGTGCACGTGGCTGAGGCCCCGGTTCGCGCGCACGAAGACCTCCCACAGGGGCCAGGGTTCGCGCTCGTCTGCTCCCGGCGTCGCCATCACGCCACCGCCTTCGTCTTGAGGGACTGCTTGCGCGCGTACTCGGCCGCGGCCTCGCGCACCCAGGCGCCCTCTTCGTGCGCGGTGCGGCGCCGTTCGAGACGCTCGGCATTGCACGGTCCGTTGCCGCGCACCACCTCGAAGAACTCGTCCCAGTCGATCTCGCCGATCACGTACTGGCCCGTCTCCTCGTCGAAGCGCAGGTCGGGGTCGGGCAGGGTCACCCCGAGGATCTCGGCCTGGGGCACGAGCATGCCGACGAACCGCTGACGCAGCTCGTCGTTCGAGAACCGCTTGATCTTCCACTTCATCGACTGCGCCGAGTTGGGGGACTGGTCATCGGGCGGCCCGAACATCGCGAGGCTCGGCCAGTACCAGCGGTTCACCGCATCCTGGGCCATCGCGCGCTGCTCCTCGCTGCCCTGCATGAGGGTCAGCAGGATCTCGAAGCCCTGGCGCTGGTGGAACGACTCCTCTTTGCAGACCCGCACCATGGCCCGCCCGTACGGGCCGTACGACGCCCGGCACAGCGGCACCTGGTTGCAGATCGCGGCACCGTCGACAAGCCAGCCGATCGCGCCCATGTCCGCCCAGGTCGGGGTGGGGTAGTTGAAGATCGACGAGTACTTCGCCTTGCCGCTGATGAGCTGATCCATCATCTCGTCGCGCGTGGTGCCCAGGGTCTGCGCTGCGGAGTAGAGGTAGAGGCCGTGGCCGGCCTCGTCCTGCACCTTCGCCATCAGGATCGCCTTGCGCTTGAGGCTCGGCGCGCGCGTGATCCAGTTTCCCTCCGGCTGCATGCCGATGATCTCGGAGTGCGCGTGCTGGGAGATCTGCCGGACCAGCGTCTTGCGATACGCCTCCGGCATCCAGTCGCGCGGCTCGATGCGCTGCTCGTTGGCGATGAGCTCGTCGAAGAGACGTTCCTCATCGGAGATCTCGCCCACCAGGGATAGGTCTGCGGCACTGGTCATCGTCGACTCCTCGGCATCCGGTCAACTTTACTGACCGATCGTTAGGTAATTCTGACACAGAGGACGGCCGGATTCAAGGCGCGGCTCTCACTGCGAGCGGGAGATCAGCTCCAGGAGGGCTCGCCCGTAGGCCTCGGAGGGGTCTGGATGCTCGAATGCGAGCGCATCTCCGCCGATCTCGATGTCGACCCGGAAGGCGTCGTCGAGGCGCACCAATGCGCGGAAGGTGCCATGCGCGCACCGCGGGTGCGCCTGACCGACCGCGAGCTGGAGGTGCTCCGACTGCTTGACACGGGGGCATCCAACCGCGAGATCGCGAAGACCCTGTTCGTGACCGAGGCCACCGTGAAGACCCACCTCGTGCACGTGTTCGAGAAGCTCGGCGCCGACAGTCGTGCGCGCGCCATCGCCATCGCGCGCGACAGCGGCCTGCTCTGAGCCCTCCGCTTGCGCGTCGGGCCCGCGACCTCGAAGTCGGCGAAGTCGGCACTGTCGAAGACCGGGCCGGCGACGGCATCGGTCGCGATCGCACGCTGAGCGTTCAGCGGTAGTCGCGGTCGCGGTGCTGTCCGCTCTCGTCTCCTGATTGCACACGCGCGGCCTCGCGAGCGCGCAGCTCGACACGGCGGATCTTGCCCGAGATCGTCTTCGGCAGCTCCGGAACGAACTCGATGATCCGCACCCACAGGTGCGACGACAGCCGCTCGTGCGCGTAGGCGAAGATCGCGCGCGCCGCGTCCGAGTCGGAGGCTGCGACATCGGAGGTCAGGCACACGTAGGCCTTCGGCACGGCCAGACGCGTCGGATCGGGGCTCGGGATCACCGCCGCCTCGATCACGAGGTCGTGCTCCAGCAGCACGGACTCGAGCTCGAACGGCGAGATCTTGTAGTCGGAGGCCTTGAACACGTCATCGGAGCGTCCGACGTAGGTGAGGTAGCCATCGTCGTCGCGCACCGCGATGTCGCCGGTGTGGTGGTAACCACCCGCCCGGGACTCGGCGGTCTTCTCTGGGTCGTCGTAGTACCCGGCCATGAGCCCGAGCGGAGGCCGGGACAGGTCGAGCGCGATCTCGCCCTCGGCGTCGACGACCTCTCCGGTGACGGGGTCCAGCAGCACCACCGGGTATCCGGGCAGGGGGCGGCCCATGGAACCGACCTTCACGGCTTGACCCGGGGAGTTGCCGATGCAGGCGGTCATCTCGGTCTGGCCGAAGCCGTCGCGGATCGTTCCGCCCCAGGCGTCGCGCACCCGGTCGATGACCTCAGGGTTCAGCGGCTCACCCGCCCCCACCAGCTCCCGCGGCGGGTGGGTGAGGCGGGCGAGGTCGACCTGGATCAGCATCCGCCACACCGTCGGCGGCGCGCAGAACGTCGACACGTGGTGGGTGTCCATGACCTGCATGAGCGTGTTCGCGTCGAAGCGGGCGTAGTTGTAGACGAAGACGGTCGCCTCTGCGAGGAACGGCGAGTAGAAGCTCGACCAGGCGTGCTTCGCCCAGCCGGGGGAGGAGATGTTGAGGTGCACATCGTCGGGGCGCACACCGAGCCACCACATGGTCGACAGATGCCCGATCGGATACGAGGCGTGCGTGTGCTGCACGAGCTTCGGCCGGTTCGTGGTGCCCGAGGTGAAGTAGAGCAGGGCGGTGTCGGACGAGGGGGTCGGGCCGTCGGGCTCGAAGACCGCCGTGGCAGCGGTCGAATCATCGAAGCGCGCCCAGCCGGACGGGATGCCGTCGCTCACACCGATGCGCAGGATGTCGGGCCCGATGTCGTCGAGGCGGTCGGCGAGGGCTCCGAGCGTGATGACCGCCCGCGCGCGGCCGTGGTCTACGCGGTAGGCGAGATCCGCCGCGGAGAGGAGGGTCGAGCTCGGGATGGAGACGGCGCCGATCTTCGTGATCGCCAGCATCACCTCCCACAGCTTGATCGTGTTGTTCAGCATCACGATCACGTGGTCGCCGCGGCCGATGCCGAGAGCGGCGAGCCAGGCGGCCACCTGGTCGGATCGTGCCGACAGCTCGCCGTAGGTCCAGGAGCGCAGGCTCAGGTCGGCCTCGACGATCTGCACCGCCGGTCGGTCGGGATTCTCGCCCGCGACGACGTCGAACCACTCCAGCGCGAAGTTGAATTCCGGCACCTGCGGCCAGGCGAACCCGGCCCGCGCCGCCTCGTAGTCGGTGGCGTTCGCGAAGAGGAAGTCCCGCATCTCGCGGACGGTGTGCGTGGCGGCGGTGGCGCTGCGGCTCATGGTGCTCCCTTGCTCCTGGCTGACGTGCATTCCATCCTCGCGCACGCATCGACGCCCCGCTCGTTCCGGTCGGACGGGTCAGGTGGAGAGCACTCCCGGTCCGTCGCGCAGCTCGAACACGAGCTGGGTCTCGGTGCCGCGCACGACCGGATGGACCGTGATGTGCTCGAGCACGATGTCGCGCAGTGCCGTCGCATCCTGCACCGCCACGTGCACGAGGAAGTCGTCGACGCCGGCCACGTGGAAGACCTGCAGCACGCGCGGGATGTCGGCGAGGGCATCGAAGAGCGCGGTCACCTTCGCCCCGGTGTGGTTCGCGAGGCGCACCTTGATGATCGCCTGCAGCGGGAAGCCGAGGGCGGCCCCGTCGATGCGGATGCGGGTGTCGCGGATGACGCCGCGCTCGCGCAGCGCCCGCACCCGATGCGCGCAGGTCGACTCGGCGAGGCCGAGCCGATGCGCGAGCGCCTTGTTCGTCGTCTCGGCATCACGAGTGAGAACCGCGAGCAGTTCGAGGTCGATCTCGTCGAGTTGTGCTTTCGCCAACGGAAAGCCTCCTTGCCTGCTGGATATTGCACAGAGTAGCGTTCCACATCGATTTTCTGGCGGTTTCTGTCGATCTTCTGCGCATTCATCGTGATTCCGGCAACGTGGAGGCATGACTGCACCGCTGCATCCCGACACCGTCGCTGTCCACAGCGGACGCTCCGATCTCGAGGGTCTCGGGGTCCACGCGCTGCCGATCGACCTGTCGACGACGAATCCGCTCCCCGACATCGAGCGCGGCGGGGACTCGTACGAGGCGATGGCGACGGGCGGGCGTCCTCCGGCCGACGGCAGCATGGTCTACGCGCGGCTGTGGAATCCCACGGTCGCCCGCTTCGAGGAGGCACTGGCCGAACTCGAGCACGCCGATGCGTCCGTCGCCTTCGCCTCGGGCATGGCCGCGATGACGGCCGTGATCCTCGCACACACCGGTGCGACGGGGGCGCGCCACGTGGTCGCGGTGCGTCCGCTCTACGGGGGCACCGACCACCTGCTCGGATCCGGGCTGCTCGGCGTCGAGACCACCTACTGCCATCCCGACGAGGTCGCGGCAGCCGTCCGTCCCGATACCGGCCTCGTGGTCGTCGAGACCCCGGCG
>NZ_JAGYWT010000149.1:0-5425 GCF_019279095.1 Microbacterium sp. BF1
CGCGTAGGCGAGGTCGTTGTCGTTGAGCAGCACGAGGTCGGGGCGGGCGAGGCCCTGCAGCTCGGGCACCTCGGTGCGGTCGCCGTCGACGTCGACCTCGAGGTAGTGGGTGCGGGTGAGCGAGCCGTCCGTGAGCGTGTAGAAGCCGATGCCGAGGCGGTGCGGACGGATCGTCGGGTAGTCCGCCGGGGCGGTCTGCGTAATCGCGAAGCGCGAGATGGTGCCGTCGTGGCTCTCGGCGATGACGGGCTCGAGCGTGTTGACGCCCGCGGTCTCGAGCCACTTCTTCGACCACGTGCTGAGGTCGCGGCCACTGGTGGCTTCGAGCTCGGAGAGCAGGTCGCTGAGCTCGGTGTTGCCCCAGGAGTGCTTCTGGAAGTACTGCGAGACTCCGGCGAAGAACGCCTCGATGCCTACCCACGCGGCCAGCTGCTTGAGGACCGACCCGCCCTTGGCGTAGGTGATGCCGTCGAAGTTGACCTGCACGTCTTCGAGGTCGTTGATCTCGGCGACGATCGGGTGGGTGGAGGGGAGCTGGTCCTGGCGGTAGGCCCAGGTCTTCTCCATGGCGTTGAAGGTCGTCCAGGCTTCTGTCCACTCGGTGGCCTCGGCGGTGGCGATGGTCGACGCCCACTCGGCGAACGACTCGTTGAGCCAGAGGTCGTTCCACCACTTCATGGTGACAAGGTCACCGAACCACATGTGCGCCAACTCGTGCAGGATCGTGACGACGCGACGCTCCTTGACCGCGTCGGTGACCTTGCTGCGGAACACGTAGGTCTCGGTGAAGGTGACGGCACCCGCGTTCTCCATCGCGCCGGCGTTGAACTCCGGCACGAAGAGCTGGTCGTACTTGGCGAAGGGGTAGGGGACGCCGAACTTCGACTCGAAGTAGGCGAAGCCCTCGCGGGTCTTGTCGAAGATGTAATCGGCATCGAGGTGCTGCCACAGGCTCTTGCGGCCGTACACGCCCAGGGGGATGACACGTCCGGAGGCGCTGGTGAGCTCCGAGAAGGTCGACTCGTACGGGCCGGCGACGAGCACCGTGATGTACGAGGAGATACGCGGGGTTGGCTCGAAACCCCACGTGGCGGTGACGTCGTCGTCATGGACGATGGGCTCGGGGGTGGGGGAGTTGGAGACGACCTTCCATGCGGCAGGGGCCGTCACCGTGAACTGGAACGTCGCCTTGAGGTCGGGCTGCTCGAAGACGGCGAAGACACGACGCGAGTCGGGCACCTCGAACTGGGAGTAGAGATAGACCTCCCCGTCCACGGGGTCGACGAAGCGGTGGAGCCCTTCTCCGGTGTTCGTGTACTCGCAGTCGGCGTCCACGACGAGGACGTTCTCGGCCTGCAGACCGGTGAGCGCGATGCGCGAGTCGGCGAAGACCTCGTTCGGGTCGAGCTGCTCGCCGTTGAGCGAGATCTCGCGCACGTCGCGGGCGATCAGGTCGATGAAGGTGAAGCCCTCCGGCGTCGCGGTGAAGCGCACCACGCTGCGGGAGCCGAACACCTCGGGGCCCTTCGTCAGATCGAGGGCGACCTCATACGACTGCGTGTCGATGACGTCGCGGCGCTCCTGCGCTTCGATACGGGTGAGGTTCTCTCCAGGCACAGCTGTACTCCCAGGGGTGAGGGGATGTCACCGGGGCTGGGCGCAGTTGGCGCCGACGGCAACCATGACAGCCTACGCCTTCGCGACGGATGCCTCCTCGCATCGGCCACGGGAGCGAGACGTCGGGAAACGACGCGTGCGCGCACGCCCGGACCCCTCCGAGGTGGGAAGATGGATGCGTGACTGCGATCGAGCCGAATGTCGTCCCCTTTGCCTCGCCTGCTACCGCCGGTGGTGCCCCCTACGTGAACACCCCTGCCACCTACGACGCGATCCTGCTCGCCGGGTTCGGCGGGCCGGAGGGCCAGGATGATGTGATCCCGTTCCTCAGGAACGTGACGCGCGGTCGGGGAATCCCCGACGAACGGCTCGAGGAGGTCGCGCACCACTATCGCCACTTCGGCGGGGTGAGCCCGATCAACGGCCAGAACCGCGTCCTCAAGGAGGCGCTGGAGAAGGCCCTCATCGAGCGCGGGATCACGCTCCCCGTCTACTGGGGCAACCGCAACTGGGCCCCGTACCTCGAAGAGGTCGTGACCGAGGCCTCGGCCAACGGTCACAACACCCTCCTCGCCTTCGCCACCAGCGCCTACAGCTCGTTCTCCAGCTGCCGCCAGTATCGCGAGGACTTCGCCCGCGTCCTGGAGGAGACCGGTCTGGGTGAGACGGTGACGATCGACAAGATCCGTCCGTTCTACGATCACCCCGGCTTCGTCGAGGCTTTCGAGACCGGCGTGCGTGAGGCTGTCGAGGGCTTCCTCGCCGAGGGCATCCCGGCAGCGGACATCCAGATCCTGTTCTCGACCCACAGCATCCCGACCGCCGACGCCGAGCGTTCCGGAGCCCGAGACATCGAATGGGGAGAGGGTGGCGCATACGCCGCGCAGCACCTCGCCGTCGCCACGTGGGTCATGGACCGCGTTCGCCAGACCGTTCCGGCGGCCGCCGATGTGTCGTGGGAACTCGTGTACCAGTCCCGCTCCGGCCCCGCATCGCAGCCCTGGCTCGAGCCGGACGTGTGCGATGTGATCGGCGAGCTGCCCGATCGTGGCCGCAAGGCCGTCACCGTCGTCCCGGTCGGATTCATGAGCGACCACATGGAGGTGCTGTGGGACCTCGACACCGAGGCGGCGGAGGCTGCGGAGGAAGCGGGCCTCTCCTTCACGCGCACTCCGACTCCTGGAGTGTCGCCGGCATTCGTCTCCGGCATCGTCGACCTGATCGAGGAGCGGCTCCAGGGGCGCCCCAACGAAGAGCGTGCGCACGTGACCTCTCTCCCCGGGGGCTTCGATGTCTGCCGGCCCGGCTGCTGCGAGAACATCCGCGCGGGCTTCAAGCCGGCCGCTGCCGGTGTCGCCCCGTGACCTCTCGCTGACCCGCGCACGCTTCTAGGATGGGAATCATGCGCATCCACATCGCCACCGACCACGCGGGACTCGACTTCTCCACCCAGCTGCAGGGACATCTGCGCGCTGCCGGACATGATGTCGTCGATCACGGGCCGATCGAGTACGACGCGGTCGACGACTACCCCGCCTTCTGCATCCGAGCGGCGCAGGCGGTCATCGCCGACCAGCGTGCCGGCGTGGACGCACTGGGTGTCGTCTTCGGCGGCTCGGGCAACGGTGAGCAGATCGCCGCGAACAAGGTCGAGGGCGTGCGTGCGGCCCTCGTCTGGAATCTGTCGACGGCGGAACTCGCGCGAGAGCACAACGACGCCAACGTGATCTCCATCGGCGCACGTCAGCACACGTACGACGAGGTGACGTCGTTCATCGACCGCTTCATCGAGACGCCGTTCTCCGGTGACGAGCGCCACGTGCGCCGCATCGGCCAGATCGCGGACTTCGAACGAGACGGCTCTCTGCTCCCGGACCCGCGGGCCTGAGATGCCCGAGGGTCATTCCGTCCATCGGATCGCTCGACAGTTCGACCGCAACTTCGTCGGAAAGACCCTGAGCGCATCCAGTCCGCAGGGACGATTCGCCGAGGGCGCCTCCGTTCTCGACGGTCGCGAGGCGGTCAGCGTGCAGGCCGTCGGCAAGCAGATGTTCCTCGAGACGGAGGGCGACCTGTGGCTCCGGGTGCATCTCGGTCTGTACGGGGCGTGGGATTTCGCGGGTGAGATCATCGTCGACCCGACCATCGCCTCGGCCAACGGACGGATGGGCCAGACGAATCAGCGGGGGACCGTGCTCGACCAGCCGATCCTCGACGATGCCGGCGAGAACTCGCTCGCGTCGATCGGGGCCCCGCGGCGCACCCGAGTGCACGTGCGCATGTCGGAGCAGACGAAGGGGCTGGCCGACGACGGGATGCAGTGGCCCCCGCCCGTCGTCGGGCAGGTCCGTCTGCGGCTGATGACCGATATCACCGCGGCCGATCTTCGAGGGCCCACCGCCTGTGTGCTGCAGACTCCCGAGGAGATGCTCGCCACGGTGGCCAAGCTGGGACCGGATCCCCTGGTCGGCGACCCGGTCGAGAACGAGGAGCGATTCGTTCGCGCAGTCAAGAAGAAGTCGACGGTCATCGCGCTGCTGCTGATGGACCAGTCGGTCGTGAGCGGGATCGGAAACGTGTATCGGGCAGAGATGCTCTTCCGCCAGCGGTTGAACCCGCACACTCCGGGTAGGGACGTGCCGGAAGACGTCGTGCGCGCGCTCTGGGCAGACTGGGTGCGCCTTCTCGCGACCGGTGTCGAGACCGGCCAGATGATGACGATGGACGGCCTCACGGGCGACGACTACCGGGCGGCCATGGCCAATCGGGACGACCGGCACTGGGTGTATCACCGTGCGGGACTGCCCTGTCGGATCTGCGGAACGGAGATCGCCCTCGAGGAGATCGGTGCGCGCAAGCTCTACTGGTGCCCTCGTTGTCAGGCGTGAGCCCGCTCGAGCTCCCTGCACCGCTCTAGGCTGATCCCATGCGACAGAACCCCAGCTTCACGCTGGCCGATGAGACCGAGATCCGCCGTGTCATCGAGGCGAATCCCTGGGCGACGATCATGAGCGCAGGCGATGACGGACTCGTCGCCTCGCACTACGCCGTGCTGCTCGACGACGCGTGCGACGACCTCACCATCGTGGGACACGTCGGGCGCCCGGACGACCTCATCCACGGGATGGGGCACCGAGAGATGCTCGTGGTGTTCCAGGGCCCGCACGGCTACGTCTCGCCCGGCTGGTACGGCGATGTCCCTGCGGTGCCGACCTGGAACTACACCGCGGTGCACCTGGCCGGCGTGCCAGAGATCCTGACCGATGAAGAGAACCTCGTCGTGCTGGATCAGCTCGTGGCACGCTTCGAAGCCCGGATGCCCGAGCCGCGACGGATGTGGGAACGCCCCAACGACCCGGCCTACATCGAGCGCCTCGCCTCGGGAACCGTGGGCTTCCGGTTGCGGCCGACCCGCGTCGTCGCCAAGAGGAAGCTCAGCCAGAACAAACCACCGGAGACGATCGAGACGGTCATCGCCGCGCTCTCGACCGACGGACCGTATTCGAACCCGGCTCTCGCCGCGGAGATGCGACGCGCGCAGGATGCGCGCCGAGGAGGACGACAGCAGTGACCGAACGTGGAGTGGCGATCGACACGATCACCGGCGTGCGCATCGCCGGTCCTGGGCGCGAGTTCCTCATGGATGAAGAGCCCGTGGATATCTTCATCGCCGACGGGCGCATCGTCGACATCGCTCCGACGGGTGCTCTGCCGGCACGCGGCGCGGTCATCGACGCCGACGGCGCGTGGGCCGTTCCCGGGCTCTGGGACAACCACGTCCACACGGTCCAGTGGGCGCTGACATCGG
>NZ_JAGYWT010000015.1:0-13349 GCF_019279095.1 Microbacterium sp. BF1
AGCTGCCCGCACCGATCCGCCCCGATCGATCAACGCCAGAAACGCCAACCTCTGCTGCTCGGTGTACTTCCTCGCCGGCATCTCCGCTCCTCGCCGCTGGTGTTGCGACGACTGCTGGAATCCAAGCCGCCGAGGGCAAGCTCTACCTCTGCGCTGTCAAAGACGCGTTCAGCGGCCGGATCGTGGGCTACTCGATCGACTCGAGGATGAAAGCGTCTCTCGCGGTCCGCGCTGTCCGCAACGCCGCCCGGATGCGCGGAAACGTGAACGGCTGCATCGTCCATTCGGACAGAGGATCGCAATTTCGAAGCAGGAAGCTGCGTCGAGAACTCACCGCGCATAACCTCGTCGGATCGATGGGCAGGGTAGCTTCTTGCGGCGACAACGCGGCAATGGAATCGTTCTTCAGCCTGCTGCAGAAGAACGTCCTGAACCGGCGCTCCTGGGCCACTCGCGAGGAACTACGCATCGCGATCGTGACTTGGATTGAGCGGACCTACCACCGGCGACGTCGACAGGTCCGCCTGGGTCGATTGACGCCGGTCGAGTTCGAGACCATCATGAACGAAGAACTGGCCCTCGCGGCCTGACCAGAACAGTCACCTGTTCCTGCATCAGACCCAATCGACGCCACCCAAGCTGACACATTGCAGGGTGGTGGGGGCCGGGGGCTCCAACCCGCAGGTGAGGAGCACGCTGCTGGGGGTACCCCATGCTGCGGTGGCCTGAGCGTCCGTCCAGACGCGAGCCTGGTCGCCAATTGAGTCCGGTAGTCGTACGGTGACCTCTGCGCACAGCGGGTCGTTCGCGTTTGCTGCGGGCTCGAGGTGGATGGTGGGTGCGCAGCTGGTGAGCACAAGCAGTGCGCACAGCGCCGCGACAGAGGTCAGAATCTTGAGCTTCACAACGTCATCCATCCGTCTTCCTGGGAGTCAGCACGAGTCCGTCGCGGTCGGATCGACATGACGAGCAGCGCTAGTACCGTTCCGATACTGAGCATCCAGTCGAGCCACGGCATCAGCACGACAGCGAGAGTCGTGCCGGTGCGGAGGGGGACCTCGGTGATCTTCGCCGCGGTCGTGTCCACCGCAACCTGCGCCAGCACCTTTCCATCGCGGCCGATGACTTGACTGGTCCCGGTGGTGGAGACGTTCACCGCAGTTCTCCCTGTTTCGAGCGCGCGCATGCGGGCGATGGCCAGCTGTTGGAGGTTCTCGTCGGTGCCTCTGAAGTCCGCGTTGTTGGTTTGAAACACGAACATTTGCGCGCCAGAGGCAGCGCTTTGGTGGATGACGTCGTCGTAGATGACGTCGAAACAGATCGCCAGACCGATGGGCACATCGTCAACGTTCATGAGGGGTGTGTTGGAGCCGGGCGTGTACTCGCGTTGTATCAATCCGATGAGGTCGGGGGCGATGGCTTCGTAGAACCAACGGTCCGGGACGTATTCGCCGAAAGGGACGGGGTTGACCTTGTCGTGGAGCTGCTGCGGCCCGGCGCTGGTCCACAGCATGGAGGTGTTGAACGTGTCGGCTCCGCGGGTGGTTGCCGCATTCACCAGTGCCGGAGTGCCGGCACTCTGCACGAGTCGATCAAGGCGGTCTGCGACGGCGGCATCGCGCAGGGGATCGGCGTCGACGGCCCCTTCTGGCCAGACGAGAAGGTCCATTTCACGCCCCAGGAGAGGAGATGTCGCTTCTTCCTGTGCGCGCAGGATGTCGCCTGGTGTCCTGGTGTCGAAGTAGCCGCTGGGTCCGTTGCCCTGTACCCATCCGACGCGCATCATTCCCGCTTGCTCGGTGGGGAACAGAGGGATGGCTATCGCGGCAACGACGATGACCACGGCCGTTGCTGCTGGCTCCCATCGGCGGAGGATGAGGGCTTCCACGACGCTCGCGCAGACGAGAACGGTCAGGAAGGACAGCCCCGTGGTTCCCACCCATGAAGCGGCTTCCGCGAGCGGGCTCTCGGCGAGGCTGAAACCGACGCGCGCCCATGGGAACCCGGTGTACGGCGTACTCCCCATCAGTGTTTCTCGCAGCATCCATACCCCGGCGACGAGCATGGGAGTGATCGCACGATACGCGTATCCCGCGCGGGTGGTGGTGACCCGATAGGCGAGTGCGATCAGCGCACCGCCGGCACCGAACAGCAGGGATTCCAAGCCAGCCAGCGCGACCCATGGGATGGGTCCCAGAAACCGGGTCACCCATACCAGGTGGGTGAAGTAGAAGGTCGCGCCGTAGACGAGGGAGATCAGGAACGCCCCGGGTAGAGAGCGTCCGCGGAGCGTCCACAGCCCGATGGTTACGCTCACGAACGTTGCGGGCCACCACCCGTTTGCGGGGTAGGCGAGATCCAGCATGCCTCCTGCGATGGCGGACGCGACGATCGCTACGGGAAACGGCACCCCAGCTGGTAGGCGCGCATCGTGCGCTCGGGGGTTCCCGCGCCGTGGTCGAACGGAGAGGGCGTGTCTCACCAATGGGTCAGCGGTCACGGTCATGAGAGCTCAGTTTTTTGAGGTAGGCGTTGTACATGTCGAGGTCGGTGTTCCCGTGCACGTCGGCGTACCGGTCGGCCGCGGCAGCCCGGGCAGTGTCGCTGCGGAACCAGCGATGCATCACGTAGATCAACATCAGCACGGTCGGGGCTTCACCGTAGGACCATGCCAGAGCGCCGGCTAGCTGCTGATCGGCGAGGGGATCGATGCCCAGTGCTTTGGTGGGGGCGACGAATGAGCCGACCAGGATCGTGCTGGCCATCATGAGGAACACCCCGAAGAACGCGTGGAGCGCGGCTTCAGCAAACACGTCCAGTGCACGGGCACCATGACCCAACCTGACCGGCAGCGGATCGGAGGACAGGATGGGGATGGTGAAGAGCATGCCGGCGAGGAGGAATCCGACCTCGAGTGCGACGTGGCCCCCGGGGAGAGCGAGGATGGCATCGGCAGCACCCGCAAGGTAGATGCCGTAGAACGCGAACAGGTACAGCGGGACAGTGGCCCACGGGCTGAGTATCCATTTCGCGGCCGGGCTTCGAAGAGCACTGTGGGCCGCTGTGAGGACTACCCGTCCCGCCCCATGGTGCGGTGTTGATCGCAGAAGAAGGGTTCCGGGTGAGCCGAGGACCAGTAGCGGCGGCACCATCATCATCAGAGTGAGCTGCTGGAACATGAAAACGGACACCAGCGCCTGGCCGTAGGTTTCAACACCCAGACCGGTGACCGCCGCGAGGAGAACGCACCCGAGCAGGAAGCTGACCGTGCGCCACACGGGCCAACGACGCCCGTGCGTCCACAACCGGATCGCGCCGACGAGATACAGCGCAGCGAGGATCCCCGCAACGATCGGTAGCACTGGAAGCGGAATGTCGGCCGGTGCGAGGAACGCCTGCAGAGATGGGGGGCTGTCGGGGATCTCGCCGCTCATACGCATGGTCGTGACAAGAAGATCGCGCAGTTCACTTCCGGATCACCTTGATCGTCGCCCCCGCTGCCAGGAACACCACGGCCGCGATGGGTTGTGCTGTGGTCCACACGACACCGGAGAAGGGGAAGGGCATCACCGGATTCCAGAGCACGGCAATGGCGAGGAAGACCGGGATCCACCACCAGTGGCGTGCCTGGAGCGCAAACCACGCGACGATCAGCCCGAAAATTGAGGCAATGAAGAGGACGAGCGGCGCCCAATTCGCCTGGAAGAGCGCCGGGGCCAGAAACAGGATCGCGGCGGCGACGAGGCTGGGGGCCAGGGCGTTCCGCTGGTAAGTGGAGGGGACGCGTTCTTTGGGACTCATGGGTGAACCGTTTCTTCGGCGGGTACAGGGTCGTCGGGGCGGGACGTGGGGTCTGGCCGGCGACGGCTCGTGCGCAGACCCGCGACGATGAGGAACACGGCACCGATGCCGAGAGCGATATCGGCGAGGTTGCCGATGAACAGGTTCCCGTAGGCGAGGAAATCGGTGACGTGCCCGATCCCGAACGCGGGCGGCGAGAATAAGCGATCGATGAGGTTCCCGATCGCACCGCCCACGATGAAACCGAAACCAACCGCCGACCACACGTTCCGGGCTCGGGTGGCGGCAACGATGAGGACCGCGGTGACAGCGACCCCGATGACGGTGATGACCCATGTGGAGCCTTCCCCGAGCGAGAAGATCGCCCCGGGGTTGAAGGCCAGTTGAAGACCGAGCCAGTCACCGATCAGCGGTATACGCGCATCCTGCCGCAACGTGTTCAGAGCAAGAGTCTTGGTGCCTTGATCGATCAGGATGACGATGGCGGCGACGACGAGCATCACGGCCGACCGGCGGACTCGATCACGCATCGGCGTCTTTCTCCTTAGCTGCAGCATCCTTGGCGGCCTGTGCGCGGTCGCGCTGGTGACGCTGGCGCCCGGCCATAACCACTCCCACAACGCCGATCCCCAGAATCAGTGCCAGACCCGAGAGGAAGAACAGGGGGAGCAGTTCGAAAGCACCGCCACCGGATGCCGTGCCACCGTATGTTTGCGCGGGTCGGGCCGGTTCCGGCTCCTCCGTTGGGGAGGTTTCAGGGGTGGGGCTTGTGGTCGGAGTGCTGGGTTCCGTGTCCGTCGCGGGCGTGACGGTGTACACATACTCCCCGTTGATCGGGTGTCCGTCGGCGGAGACGGTCTTCCAGCGGACGGTGAAGATGCCGGTTGCGGCGTCGGGGGAGAGGTGTTGAGTGATCGAGTCACCGCTCACCGTTGGCGGGTCGACGGCGACGTTTGCTCCGCTTTCATCGATAACCTCGACGACCGTTGCATCGTCACCACCGGTGAGGGCCCCGGTGAACATCAAAGAGATCTCGTCGGGGGAGCCGTTGATGGTCGAGTCGGCGGTGGGGTACGACGAAACGAAGTCGTCGTGAGCGGCCGCCGGAGATGCAGTCCCAAGGACGACGGATGCCGACAACAACAGGGTGGTGAGGACGGCAGCGGTGCGTGCCGAGAGGCGTTTATGCATGGGTGTCGTGCTCTCCGGGGTGGGATTCGGGTTCGATCTGAAAGGTGGAGTGTTCGATGCTCACGGCGAAATGTTCGCTGACGCATTGCTGAAGTGATGTCAGCAGTGCGGCGGAAGCTTCCATCGTGACGGTGTCATCGACCACGACATGGGCGGTGAGCGTGGGGAGGTCGGTCGAGACCTGGGTCGCGTGGAGGTCGTGCACAGCGACCACGTGCGGCAGGGCAAGGATGTGGCGGCGGACATCCTCGAGATCGAGGCCGGCAGGTGTGGACTCCATCAATACCCGGCCGGATGCTCGCAACAGGATGAGGGTGCGGGGGATGATGAGGAGCGCGATCAAGACGCCCGCGACGGCGTCCGCCTGATACCAACCGAAAACGGCGATGAGGATGGCGCTGGCGATGACGCCGACGGAACCGAGGGCATCGTTGACGACCTCGAGGAACGCGGCGCGCATGTTGAGGTTGCGTCCGCGGCCGCTGAACAATACGAGCATGGAGGCGATGTTGGCGACGAGACCGACGATGCCGAAGAACAGCAGACTTCCCGATGCGATCTCAGGGGGCTCGAACAGCCGCCGTACGCCTTCCACGAGCGCGAAGATACCCACCCCGAGCAGCAGAGCTGCTTGAGCGAGCGCACCGAGCACCTCCGTGCGTTGAAGACCGAAGGTGTACCTGGGAGTCGGGGGACGATTCATCAGATGCGCGGCGGTGACGGCCATCGCCAACCCGACGACATCGGTGAGCATGTGCGCCGCATCAACGAGCAGTGCGAGGCTGCCTGTGATAATCGCCCCGATCACTTCGACGATGAAGACCGAAGAGGTGATCGCGAACGCGATGACCAGGCGATTGCGAGGAGTGGCGTCACCAATACCGTGACTGTGCCCTGCTTCTGTCATGGTGCTCCTTACGGCCGTCCAACGATGAGTCGGGCGACGGTCGCCGCATCACGACCCGCCCCAACGAGGGTGTCCGCATCCGCCCGGGAGTAACGGGGCATGCCAACAGTGAACAGTCCCGGGATGCGTGCACTGACGTGCAAAGGCTGACCGGGCGGCTCCGAATCGGGCAGCCATGCGTCTGCCGGCCTGTACCCGGTCGCAAGGATCACGGAATGCGGCTTCACGGACGCCCCATCGGCGAACATCACGGTGTCTCCGTGAACCTCCGTCACGGCGACGGCATGAGTGACGTCTGTCGAAGCTACGCGGGGGCGTGCCTCGGAGAGCGCACCCTTACGTCGCAGCCTCGACCAGATAGGCCGCTCCGACACCCCTGAGGGTTCCGCTCGAGTGGAGAGGGTGACGTCGTGGGAGGACGCGAGCTCCTCAGCAATCTCCACTCCGCTGAATCCGCCGCCAACGATCAACACGTGGCCGGGAGGTATCTGGGCGGGGTAGAGGTACTGGCTGGAATGCAGCACAACACCGGGTACGGCCAATCCCGGGCGCCAGCCCGGTATGCGCGGCACCGCGGCAGCTCCCGTTGCACAGACCACATTTCGGGTTTGCACTTCCCCGGCGGAGGTCGACAGATGCAGCGTGGATCCGTCGCCCAACCGGTTGATTCCAAGAGCACGAGTGCCCCACACGGTCTTCACACCGAGGGCTTTCTCCACCGAAGACAGGTAATCGGACATCTCATCCACACTCGGATGACGGTCTCCATCGCCCGGGAAAGGGAACCCGCGGACGACACTGTGGCGTGCCGCGCTGCGCAGTTTCATCGACTGCCACCGTGTGGCCCAGCTTCGTCGACCGGGGGGTGCAGAATCGATGATCACGAAGTCTTTCTGTGGCTCAAGCCCAGAGGACCTGAGCGCGGCGGCTGTCGCCAATCCGGAGTGCCCGGCACCGACGATGATGACTCGACGGTGCGATAGCGAACGCGCCATCATTCAGCACCGTTCACGGCGGCTTCAATGCTGTCCTCCAGATCGGTCCACGTTTCCAGCACGACAGGCTCCCCATCGATGAAGAACGAGGGGGTACTGCTGACACCGAGCTGCTCACCCTCGTCGAGATCGAATTGAACCCGTTCCGCTGTCGCCGGATCAGCGACCGCATCATCGAACGCGGCCATGTCCAATCCGAGTTCCTCCGCAAACCCCCGGAACAGGTCCGCACGAGACTCTTGAGCCTCACCCCATTGAGACTGCGTCTCGAACAGGCGGTGATACATGTCTTCGAGCCGTCCCTGCTGCGCTGCGGCTTCGGCAGCGATTGCGGCGTTCTTTGAGTTGAGGTGACCAGGCAGCGGGAAGTAGCGGATCACGTAGGTGATCTCGCCATCGAACTTGCCGCGGAGATCCTCGACGAGGGGATAGAAAGCACCGCAGGCCTCGCACTCGAAATCGAGGAACTCGACCACCGTCACCGCCCCTTCTCCTCCGTCATCGAGGACGTGCGAGTTCTCACGGACGACTTGTGGACCGTCAGCGGTCCCCGTCTCGGGTGCGGCAGCTTGATTCTGATTAATCAGGACGAAGACCAGTGCGACGACCAGCAACACCACGGCGAGAGACACGGTGACAAGTACCGCTTTCACGGAAGATTTCATAACACTCCAGACACACACAACGAACGGGGACGACCAGTGGAGCGCCATCGAAGAGATGGCGCCGCCGGAGTCAGGTCCGCGACAGAGAAAGCTGTGTGAGAGAAGGAGGCAATGCGAACAGGCGCCCCGTCATAGCTGCCAGTGATGGTGCGCGCGGCAAACGTTCGCGAATGTGAGAAGAGGGGACGTGACGGCGGAAGTTCCGCGTGACGATGAGCACCAAGAAGCAGCAGATGATACCCAAGAGGCACCCGGCAACGCCGATCACGATGTCGTTCGCGCTATCCCCGGCCAGGAATTGTTCCGCGGTCGCGCCGACAACGCTTTCACCCGAACCCGCCGAAAAATGACCAGCAGAAGGCGTCCCTAGTGACGACGAGGATGTGGTGCTCAGATACGGAGTCGCATCTGTCGCATCACGATGGCCGCCCGGCCACGCTCCAACAACGAGAAGAAGCGCCAGCCCGAGGGCTGTAATGATCTTCGTTATCAGGAACTCGTCGGCTCGGCTAACGCATTTGTGAGCGCGACCGTGGACGACCATGACCTCAGGATGGTACCAGCCCGACCAATCAAGTCTTCTTGCGAGCCCCAGAGCCACGCACCCGCTCTACCGGCGAAGCGAGGAAGACTTGGGACGTCCGCTGAGCCAGCCCATCACCCATTCAACTGGGCCAGTTCCAACGAACCGCCACCACAACCAACCCACCACGATCATGCCCGGAACGATCACCAGCCAGCCCAAGTAGAAGTTCTCGGCAGGGCGGCCATACGCGTTACTCCAAAATGCGATGAGACTGCCGTGCAGCAAGTACAGAGACAACGCCACCTGACCGCAGGCGCACAAGGGAACAAAGACAGCACCCCAAAAACGTTCTGCGTGCTCCCGCCGCACCGTAGCCCCCAGCACAACGCAGACGTAGACGGCGAACACCAAGCCAATATCCCTCAGAGAGTCCAGGTAGTCCCCCGATAACACCGTGCCGAAGCGCTGCCCGAAACCCCAGGCAAGATACGCCAACAGCGCCACAGCCGCCATGATCCACAACAAGCGATCGCGTTTCAAGCCGTGACGGATCAACAGGGCACCGATGAGGAACACCGGCAACAGGTTGACCACCCGATACTGAGGGCCCAGGAACATCCAGGTCGTGACCTCACGCACGGGCGGCGGCGCGGTGTAGACCCAAATCCAGGTGCGTGCGACGCTCAGCAATGGCTGACTGGCCAGGACAAGGACCGCTGTCGCGGCAATCACGACCGAGCTGCGCAGGAGTAGAAGGGGCGCGCCGATGATGATCAGCAGCCCGAGATAGCTCAGGATGACCGCCAGCCAGGAGCCCCACGTGGCCATCCAAACACCCAGGACGATGAGGAACAGGCCACGCAGAGTCTGTTGCAGCAACGTCACCCCCACAGCGCCGCCGCGTCTCCACACAAGCTCCGCCGACATGCCCATGACAAGAGCGAAGAGCGGCGACGCGACACTACTGAAGTTCGCCGTGACGAATTGCACCGCCCACGGTGCGTTCGGCACGAAAGGAGCCGCGTGCGCGATGAGCATCGCGACAATCGCGAACCCGCGGAGCGCGTCCGGAACCAGAAGACGGCTCATGTCAGAGACGCGTCGAGCTCGCCTGTGCATTCTGGGCGGCAGCGTTCTTTCGGGCTCGAAGACCATGCCCTGAGGGCATTGGCTTGACCGCATAGGAAATAGGTCAGCGGAGACTGTATAGTTCAGCTTATGCTGACCATTGCTTCTCGTCTCGACGTCATGAACCGGCTCGGCCGCGCCATGGCTGATCCTACGCGTTCTCGGATTCTCATGACTCTGCTCGGTGGCCCGAGCTA
Source organism: Microbacterium sp. BF1 (assembly GCF_019279095.1). Classification (NCBI taxonomy): domain Bacteria; kingdom Bacillati; phylum Actinomycetota; class Actinomycetes; order Micrococcales; family Microbacteriaceae; genus Microbacterium; species Microbacterium sp. BF1. The sequence continues at coordinate 9,411 of NZ_JAGYWT010000015.1, forward strand.
CCCCGCAGTCCTGTCCCGTGAGCTAGAGCTGACGCGCTCCAACGTGTCGAACCATCTCACCTGCCTGCGTGACTGCGGGATCGTTGCCGCCGAGCCTGAGGGCCGCCAAACCCGCTACGAGATCGCCGACCCGCATCTTGCGGCTGCGCTCGTCGCGCTCGTGGACGTGACACTGGCGGTCGATGAGCACGCGCCCTGCGTGGACTCAGCGTGCATGGTGGCTGGCTGCTGTGGGACGGGGGCTGACGCGTGAGCGAGGCGTGTGGCTGCGAGCACGAGCCTGCCGCGACGGCAGGCGAAGAGATCGAAGAGGCCGAGCGGCCCTGGTGGAGAGACCGCGGGGTCATGGTGCCGGTGTTCTCCGGCGTTGCGTTCCTCGTCGGTCTGATCTTCGAGTGGTCCGGGCTCGAGATCCCGGCACTGGTGCTGTTCTGGGTCGGACTGCTGCTGGGCGCATCGACGTTCACGCCCGGCGCGATCCGGAAACTGTTCAAGGGCAAGCTCGGCATCGGGCTGCTGATGACGATCAGCGCGATCGGTGCCGTCATCCTCGGGTACGTGGAGGAGGCTGCAGCTCTGGCGTTCTTGTACTCGATCGCGGAGGCGCTTGAGGACAAGGCGATGGACCGCGCCCGCGGCGGACTGAGGGCACTACTGAAGCTCGTGCCGGAAACAGCGACCGTGCTTCAGGGCGGCACCACCGTGCAGGTGCAGGCAAGAGAGCTGACGGTCGGCCAGGTCATGGTGGTCCGCCCGGGTGAGCGGATCGCGACTGATGGGGTCGTGCGTTCTGGTCGCTCCAGCCTGGATACCTCGGCGATCACCGGGGAATCGATCCCGGTCGAGGTGGAGCCCGGCGATGCAGTGTCGGCCGGTGCGATCAACAGCGCCGGCGCGCTAGAGGTCGAGACGACGGCTGCGGGCACCGACAACTCGCTCACGACGATCGTGGAGCTGGTAGAGAAAGCACAGACTGAGAAGGGCGAGCGTGCTCGTCTCGCGGACAGGATCGCCCGCCCGCTCGTTCCCGGTGTTCTGATCCTCGCGGCACTCGTCGCGATCATCGGGTCGCTGCTGGGCGATCCGGAGGTATGGATCACTCGCGCGCTCGTCGTGCTAGTCGCAGCTTCTCCGTGTGCACTCGCGATCTCGGTACCACTCACGGTCGTCGCGGCGATCGGCGCCGCGAGCAAGTTCGGCGTGATCATCAAGTCCGGTGCCGTCTTCGAGCGCTTTGGCACCGTCCGGCACGTTGCCCTCGACAAGACCGGCACCCTCACCCGCAACGAGCCCATGGTTACCGCTGTCCTCACCGCAGATGGCGTGTCGGAGGCTCAGGCTCTGGCGTGGGCGGCCGCACTGGAGCAGCACAGCACGCATCCTCTCGCGGCCGCGATCACGGCGGCCGCTCCGGGTGTCACAGCCGCTGCGGACGTAACCGAGCGGGCGGGTCACGGCATTGACGGCACGGTCGACGACTCGAGAATCACTGTGGGAAGCCCCCGCTGGCTGGACGCCGGCGCGCTCGGGGATCGGGTCGCGGGGCTAGAGGAGCAGGGCATGACCGTCGTGATCGTGCATCGTGACGGGACGCCGATCGCCGCGATCGGTGTCCGTGACGAACTGCGCCCAGAAGTCCCCGAGGTGGTCGGAACTCTCACAGGTCAGGGCATCGGCGTGACGATGCTCACCGGCGACAACGCCCGGACTGCCCGTGCGCTCGCTGCGCAGGCCGGGATCAGTGACGTGCGCGCGGAGTTGCGCCCGGAGGACAAGGCGGCCGCGATCGCGGAGCTATCGAAGGTAGGGCCGGTCGCGATGATCGGTGACGGCATCAACGATGCCCCGGCCCTCGCCGGCGCAGACATCGGCATCGCGATGGGAGCGACCGGCTCCGACGCAGCGATCGAATCCGCCGACGTGGCCTTCACCGGCCATGATCTGCGTCTCATCCCGCGCGCGTTCGACCACGCCCGGCGCGGTCGACGGATCATCAACCAGAACATCATCCTGTCGCTGCTGATCATCACCGCACTGCTCCCGCTCGCGCTCTTCGGCGTGCTGGGGCTCGCGGCGGTCGTCCTGGTCCACGAGGTCGCCGAGGTCATCGTTATTCTCAACGGCCTGCGCGCCGCCCGCACTCCGCGAGTGAAGAGCTGATGCTCGCGACCATCGGATCAGCGATCGGCCTGTTCGCTGCGACCAACATCGACGACATTGTCGTGCTCACCGTGCTGTTCCTCGCCTCCAGCCGAGGAAAGCCGCGACCGTGGCAGATCGTCGCTGGCCAGTACCTCGGGTTCATCACCCTCGTCGTGATCAGCGTGATCGCCGCGCTCGGCCTCACGATCGTCCCGGACGAATGGGTGGGCTTCCTCGGGCTGATCCCGCTCGGCATCGGCATCTGGACGCTCGTGCGCGGCTTGCGTCGAAACGGTGATGACGACGATGATGACGCCAAGATCACCGCGGTCGGACTCTGGGGCGTCGCCGGGATCACGATCGCCAACGGGGCCGACAACATCTCCCTCTACACGCCGATCTTCCGCACCAGCGCCCCCGGCGACGTCGCGATCATGATCGTCGTGTTCCTCATCCTCGTCGCCGTCTGGTGCGCTGCCGGACGACTGATCGGCACCAACAAGGCCGTCACCGAGGGGCTGGAACGCATCGAGCACTGGCTCGTACCGGCCGTGTTCATCGGTCTGGGCTTGTTCATTCTGATCGAATCTGGGGTCATTGTCCGTCTGATCGAGGTGCTCGCATGACCTCCTCCCAGAATGAGGCTCACCCGCCCGCTGCGCGCAAGCTGTCGTCGACGCGGCGGTGGCAGCTCACTGGTGGAGCGCTCCTGATCGCCGTGGTTGTCGTCCTGATTGATCAGGGAACGAAAGTGTGGGCCGAAGCGACCCTCACCGAGCGTGAGCGCATCCCGCTGATCGGTGATCTGCTGGGTTTGCAGCTCGCCTATAACCCGGGAGCGGCATTCTCGTTCGGCGAAGACTTCACCTGGGTGTTCGCGCTGCTCGCTGTCGCCGCTACCGTCACAGCGATCGTGTTCGCGTTCCGAGTTCAACGCCGGGGGTGGGCCATCGTCGTCGGTGCGCTCGGTGGAGCCGCAGCATCACACGCAGGCGACCGTCTCTTCCGAGATCCTGGATTCGCCCGCGGACATGTCGTGGACTTCCTCGCCTACGGAAACTGGTTCATCGGGAACATCGCCGACATCGTGATCTTCACCGCTGCTATCGCCGGAGCCCTCCTGGCGATCCGCAACGACACCGAACGAAAGAACGAAACGTAGACCTCATCCAGGAGCAGTCTACAACTCCGATGAGAATCTACAACTCCAGTGAGACGTTCTACAGGTACGTGAGATTTCTACAGATCCGGTGAGACAGGACAACAACACCCACCCGAACCTTTCGTGACCAAACCGTTGCATTCGTTATCTCGCCGTTATACAGTGATCACACGGTGAATGTTTGCTGTGGCACTCACCGCATGTGATTGCAGGACACTCTTGGTGCAAGGGACAAGGGCCGGTCGGTAGCCTCTCCGACCGGCCCTTTACTGTTCGCACTATCCTGTGATGATGACCGATCGCAAGCTCGCCCTGGAGGCCTGGGAGAGCCTGTTCCGCGCGCAGCACCAGTTGTTCACCGAGATGTTGAGCGACTTCGAGCACAGCGATATCACACAGGCCGAATACGATGTGCTGCTCACGGTGACCCGCTCCCCCGACATGACCGCGCGGCTGCGCGACATCACCTCGAACATGCTGATCAGTCAGCCCAGCGTCTCGCGTCTGGTCGACCGCATGGTCACGCGAGGACTCGTGGCGAAGTGCGCGGACCCCGACGACGGTCGCGGTGCCCTGATCCGCGCGACCGATGAGGGCGCGAAGGCGTTCCGCGCGCTCGCCACCGTGCACGGACG
>NZ_JAGYWT010000150.1:0-5424 GCF_019279095.1 Microbacterium sp. BF1
CACGGCCGTGCGCCGCACGTCTGCTCCGGTCATCGCGTACTCGGCGATGTGTCCGACGCCGCCGAGGCGGATGGTGACAGCCCGGGCGAGCCACTCCATCTGGCGGTCGTCGTCGCCGGTGTCGATGGGTCCCGCCGGGAAGGACACCGTCGACGAGCAGCATTCCGCCGCACGCGAGGCGGGACCCTGGGCGTACGAGTGATCGGTGTGGCGCGTGAAGGGGACTCCCGCGAGTTCCGCGAACGCGAGCAGCCACTCCATCCCCGAGCGGTTGGCGTCGACGTACGCGCGGACGAGCGCTGCCGGGTGGTGCCGTCGGATGGTCGCGAGCTGTGCGCCCTGCAAGAGGGAGAGCTTTCCAGTGTTCGCGCCCGTCGCGAGCTGGGCGATGCCGCCCGCGTCGATCACCGCGACATCGAGGCCGGCCCTGGTGAGCATCACCGCCGTCGAGAGGCCGGTGATCCCGGCGCCCACGATCACGACGTCGTGCAGGGCTCCGGGCTCGAAGGGCGATCCGGCGGGCAGTGTCCGGTCGAGCTTCCACAGGGGATTCATGTCGTCAGTCAACGCTGTTCGCGATCCGGTATCCACCGCCTTGACATCCGAACGGCGCACTGCCAGTCGGGGACTACAGTGGCGGACGTGAACTTCCGCCGCATCCTCCTCGTCGCCTCCGGCGGCACGATGGGTACGGCGGCGCGGCTCGGCCTGGGGCTCGTGCTCCCGGACACCGGGGGATTCCCCGTCGCGGTGCTCATCGCGAACGTGGTCGGGGCGCTGCTGATCGGCGTGCTGGCCGCGCGTCTTCCGGCATCGGCCGACCTGCGGCTGATGCTCGGAACCGGCGTGCTCGGAGGCTTCACGACGTACAGCGCCTTCATGACGGGCACGCTCGACCTGTGGACGAGCGCGCCGATCCTCGCCATCGTCTACGCCGTGGGCACTCTCGTGCTCGGTCTCGGTGCGGCGGCACTGGGGCTGCATCTCGGTCGCCCCCGCACCGGGAGGACATCGTGAGTCCGCTGCTGTTCCTCGGTGCCGCGCTCGCCGGAGGGATCGGCGCGGTGCTGCGCTATCTCGTCGACCTCGGGGTCGCTCGTCTGGCCGGACGCCGCTTCCCCTGGGGCATCCTGCTGGTGAACATCTCGGGATCGTTCGCGCTCGGTCTCGTGACCGCCGCGCTGCCGGATGCCGCCTTCCTCCTCGGGGCGGGGCTGCTCGGCGGCTACACGACGTTCAGCACGGCGATGCTCGACACGGTCGCTCTGTGGCGTGACGGCGAACGCCGGGCATCCGCGTTCAATGCGATCGGGATGCTGCTGCTCGGCGTGCTCGCGGCCGGCCTCGGCCTGGCTCTCGGCTCCCTCTTCTGATCCGGGGATGCGGTCACAACATGCGGCACATGCCCGTGATCACGCTCATGCGCGGGCTGATCCAGAGCGGCCGCATCGGCCAGGTCAAGGCCGTGTGGGTGCGGCGCTTCGTCGGCCACGGCGGCGACTTCTACTTCAAGGACTGGCACGCCGACCGCCGCCGCACCACCGGACTGCTGTTGCAGAAGGGTGCGCACGACATCGACATCATCCACTGGCTCGCCGGCGCCTACAGCGAGCGGGTCTCCGCGATGGGGGCGCTGAGCGTCTACGGTGACATCACCGACCGCCGCGACAGGGCGGGGGAGCGGATGCCGGACTGGTTCAGCATGGACAACTGGCCGCCCACCGCGCTCACGGGACTCCACCCCGTGGTCGACGTCGAAGACATCTCGATGGTGAACATGCAGCTGGAGGGCGGCATCTTCGCGTCGTACCAGCAGTGCCACTTCACCCCCGACTACTGGCGCAACTACACCGTGATCGGCACCGAGGGGCGCATCGAGAACTTCGGCGATGTGGCCGGCAGCGAGGTCAAGCTGTGGAATCGGCGGCATGCCGGCGCGGCCGACGCCGACGAGACCTTCATCGTCCCCGAGGTGCCGGATGCGGGTCACGACGGCGCCGACGCGCTGCTCGTCGCCGAGTTCCTGCGGTTCGTCCGCCACGGGGGTCTGACCGAGACCTCTCCCGTCGCCGCGCGCGAGGCAGTGGCCGCGGGCATCCTCGCCACCGCGTCGTTGCGAGGTGACGGCTCGGCGATCGAGATCCCGCCGCTGGATCCCGAGCTCGTCGCCTACTTCGAGCGGGGCCAGGTCGAGGCCGCTCTGGTCTGAGGCAACTGTCTTCGAATCGCGCGACCGGCTGCACCAGCGGCCCGGATGGAACCCATCGCGCGATTCGAAGGGACCGCTCCCAGCATCCTCACAATCCGAAAATGTACAAACGTACATGTACGGATGTCCAAGGGGGCGGGATGAAGCATGGTGCGCGTCGTCGACGTGACCCTGAAGCGCGCCGTCTCGAGATCGTCACCGCTGCCGCAGAGCTCATCGTCGAGGTGGGCGCAGAGGCCGTAACGCACCGCATGGTCGCCGCGCGCGCCGGGGTGCCCCTCGGGGCGACGACCCAGTACTTCGACACCCTCGACGACCTCCGGTCCGCGGCCTTCCGCGCGCTCGCCGAAGAGGTCGACGCGCGTCTCGACGGTGTCCGTCAGACTCTCGCCGAGCGCGGCGACAGCCCCGAGGTGATCGCCGCTCTCGTGTTCGAGAGCATGGACGACCACCACGCCGTCCAGGCCGACCGCGCCGTGGTCACGGCAGCCGTGCACGACCCTCGCCTTCGTGAACTCGCGCGACACCTGTCGAACCGCCTCGTCGAACTGCTCGCGCCGACCTACGGTGAAGAACGCGCCAGAGCGGCGATGATCTTCATCGACGGCGTCATGTGGAGCATGCAGATCCGCGACGATCGCCTCGCCCAGTCCTTCATCGAGTCCGCACTGGCGCGGATCCTCGGAGACGCCGTCTCCACCCCTTCCGCAGCGACAGCCACCCCCTGACACCGAGGAAACCGCCTTGTCGAAACTCGCCATCCTGAGCCTGAAGAACCGCGCGCTCATCGCCCTCATCACCATCGTCGCGGCGGTGTTCGGCGGTCTCGCGCTCACGAACCTCAAGCAGGAGCTCATCCCCTCGCTCGAGCTGCCGGCGCTCGTGGTCATGACGACCTACACCGGCGCATCGCCCGAGGTGGTGGAGAACGACGTGTCCACGCCGGTCGAAGCGGCGATCCAGGGCGTGCCCGGTCTGGAATCGACCACGGCGACCAGCACCACCAACGCGTCGATCGTGCAGGCGATGTTCGCCTACGGCACGAACCTCGCCACGGCCGAGCAGAAGATCCAGCAGGCGATCAACCGCATCTCCTCGCAGCTGCCGGAGGATGTGAGCCCCCAGGTGCTCTCGGTCTCGATCGACGACTTCCCGGTGATCCAGGTCGCCGTCACGGGTTTCGAGGATGCCGAGAACGCCCAGGCCGAGCTCGAGTCCGTCGCGATCCCCGAACTCGAAGACGTCGACGGCGTCAACGCCGCAGAGATCGTCGGCGGGGTCGGGCAGCGCATCAGCATCACCCCCGACGTCGCGCAGCTCGCCGCCGTCGGCACGAGCACCACGGCGATCAGCGATGCCCTGAAGCAGAACGGCACGCTGTTCCCCGGCGGTGACATCACCGAGAACGGGCAGACGCTCACCGTCCAGACCGGGGCGAAGATCACCTCGGTCGAGGAGATCGCCGCGCTTCCGCTGGTCGGCACCGATGCCACCATCGGCGATGTGGCGTCGGTCGTGCAGGAGTCCGACCCCGTCACCTCCATCTCGCGCGTGGACGGCAAGGACGCGCTCTCGATCTCGATCACCAAACTCCCCGCGGCGAACACGGTCGAGGTGTCCAACGGCGTGATCGCCGCGCTCGACACGATCGGCGAGGCCTTCCCCGACGCCCAGTTCACGGTGATCTTCGACCAGGCGCCGTTCATCGTGCAGTCGATCGAGACGCTCGCCACCGAGGGTCTTCTCGGCCTGGTCTTCGCTGTGCTCGTGATCCTCGTGTTCCTGCTGTCGGTCCGGTCGACGCTCGTCACCGCGATCTCGATCCCGACCAGCGTGCTCATCACGTTCATCGGGTTGCAGGCGTTCGGCTACTCGCTGAACGTGCTCACGCTCGGCGCGCTCACGATCGCGATCGGTCGAGTGGTCGACGACTCCATCGTCGTGATCGAGAACATCAAACGCCACTACGTCGGCGATGCCGACAAGGGCGATGCGATCCGTCTCGCGGTGCGCGAGGTCGCCATGGCGATCACCGCATCCACCATCACGACGGTCGCGGTGTTCCTGCCGATCGTCTTCGTCGGCGACATGGTCGGCGAGCTGTTCCGTCCGTTCGCGATGACCGTGACGATCGCGATGGTCGCGTCGCTCCTGGTCGCACTCACGATCGTGCCGGTCCTCGCATACTGGTTCCTCAAGCCCGGCAAGCCGCTGCTCGACGAGCACGGCGACGCGATCGACCCCGAGCACCCCGACGCCCCGCCGACCTGGCTGCAGCGGCAGTACCGCCCGATCCTGGGTTGGACGCTGAAGCACTCCGGCATCACCGTGATCCTCGCGGTCGTCGTGCTCGGCGCCACCCTGGCCGCTGCGCCGCTGATGAAGGTCAACTTCCTCGGCGACTCCGGTCAGAACACCATGACCATCACGCAGGACCTCGGCCCGTCGGCGAGCCTGCAGGCGAAGTCGGATGCCGCGGTCGCGGTCGAGGATGCCCTCCTCGACATCGACGGCATCGAGCATGTGCAGGCCTCGATCGGCACCAGCGGCTCGGCGCTCAGCGATGCCTTCTCCGGCGGTGCGGGCGTCACCTACTCGGTGCTGACCGACTCGGATGCCGACCAGGAGAAGCTCCGCGCCGACGTGCAGGATGCGATCGACGGACTCGGCGACGACGTGGGCGACGTGGCCGTCTCGGCATCGGCCGGCTTCGGATCGAGCGATATCGAGATAACGGTCAGCGCCTCGAACTCCGACGACCTCCAGACCGCGACGACCACGCTGGTCGAAGAGCTCGACGGGCGCGACGGCGTCGGCCAGGTGAGCGACAACCTCGCCGCGTCGCTGCCGTACATCGCCGTCGTGGTCAACCGGGAGGCCGCCGCACAGCGCGGACTCTCCGAGGTCGCCGTCGGAGGCATCGTGTCGGGCACCATGCGCCCGCAGCAGGCGGGATCCGTCGAGATCGACGACACCGCCCTCACGGTCTACATCGTCACCCCGAACCCGCCGACCACGGTCGAGGCGCTCAGGACGCTCGCGATCCCGACCCCCGCCGGCATCGTGTAGCTGCAGGACATCGCCACCGTCGAGCAGCAGGTCATTCTTCTGACAGCAGGCATAACTGAGATCAAGGAAGAACGCGAAAATCAGAGCTTCTTCGAGCTCTTCGACATTCCCGGTAGCGAACGAGTGATGTTCGTGCGATACGAGGT
>NZ_JAGYWT010000151.1:0-5401 GCF_019279095.1 Microbacterium sp. BF1
TGGCGCGGGCCGCCAGCGGGGAGCAGCTGCAGGCCGAGAGGGTATGGCTGTTCGACGGCAGGGGGCAGTGGCGTGCACTCGAGGTGAGCACGCAGTCGATGGCCAGTGCGGGCGAGGGGGAGGACATCACGCTCGTCGTGATCGACGACGTGACGGCCCTGCTCGAGGCCGATGAGGAGCGGCGCGCGTTCAACGCCGTGGTCTCCCATGAGCTGCGCAATCCGCTCACGGCGATCATCGGGCACGTCGACCTGCTCCGTGAGCGCGAAGACCTCCCCGGGCGCGTGCCGGCGCAGCTGGACATCATCGCGCACGCGGGCGAGCGCATGCAGGACCTGGTCGCGAGCATCCTCCAGCAGACGAGTCGCACCGCGCAGGAGCCGTTCGCCCCCGTGGACCTGCGAGAGGTCGTCGACGAGGCCGCAGCGTCGTACGCACCGGTCTTCTCTGGCAACCGGCAGGAGCTGGTCATCGCAGGAGCGACGAGCCTCGTGATCTCCGGCGATCCCTTCCGGCTGCGACAGGTGCTCGACAACCTCCTCAGCAACGCCGCCAAGTACACCCCGGCCGGCGGGCGCATCGACGTCGCGATCGACACGGCCGACACCGGTCAGGCGGAGGTCTCGATCATCGACAACGGGTTCGGGATGACGCCCGAAGAGCTGTCACGGGTGTTCGAGCCGTACTTCCGCGCGGAGCGGGCGGTGCGCGCCGGCATCAGCGGCACAGGGTTGGGTATGGGGATCGTGCGGGAGATCGTGGCTGCGCACGAAGGCAGCATCGACGTCTCGAGCGAGCGGGGGATCGGCACCCGCGTGACACTTCGATTCCCGCCGCGTTCCCCCGAGGAGGTACAGGCGTGAACCCTCTCGTTCCCGTCAACGTCGACATCACCACCAGCATGGTGGCCGTGGTCACGGTGCTCACGGTCATGGTCGTGGGGCTCGGCACGCTCGCCCGTCCGAGCAGGGCGACGGTGGCTTGGGGCGGCGCCTTCGGCCTGGGGATGCTCGGGGCCTACCTCTGGCTCGCCGGCCAGCAGACGGACATCGCGATGCTGCGCGGGGCGGCGTCCGCGCTCCTGCTGTGCTTCGAACCTCTGGTCTGGATCGGTCTGCGGATGCACTTCGGGCGGCGGGCCCGTCGGTGGCCGATCGTCCTGTTCGTCCTGGCCTCTCCCACCCTCCTGGTGACCACGGCCGGCACCGGCTGGTACATGCCCGCGTTCCAGCTCGTCTTCCTCGGCAGCGCCGTCTTCGCGGGTCTGGTGGCCTACGAGCTGCTGCGCGACGGATCGGCCGTCAGAGACATCGTGCTGCCGCTGGCTCTCGCGTCGTGCGGCTTCGTGGTGGTCGCCCTCGTGAGCGCCGCGACCGCGCTGGTCTCCGGTGGTGCCGGCACCGAGGCCCAACTGAGCGCACTGCGGGGGCTCAACGCGGTCGGCACCGTGGTGGTCAGCACCTGCGCGGCGTTCACCCTGGTGCTGCTGGTGCGATCGGAGCAGAAGAAGGACGCTGCCGGTGACATCGCCGAGCGGGCGCGTCGACGGCTGCGCAAGGCCGAGGCGCAGAGCGATCAGCCGTGGTCGATCCTGGACATCAGGCTGGACGATCCCGCCGACCTCCGTGAGGCGTCCACGGGGGCGGCGTTCGCCCTCATCGTCGATCGCTTCCACCAGGACATCGAGGAGACCCTGCCGGCGTCGGCCGATGCCGATCGGGTCGCAGACGGCCGTGCGATGGTCATCATCCGCGGCAGCGACGAGTCGGTTCGCCATCATCTGCGCGAGATCCTGACGCGCATCTCGGTGATCGACACCGAGACCGCGGTGATGGGCATCCGGTCGTCGGCGAGCATCGGTTGGGCGACCGCATCGGTGTTCGGCTACGACTATGACGCCCTCGTCACCGCGGCGGGCAGTGCGGCGGACAGAGCGCGAGCTGCCGGCGGCGACCAGTGGAAGCGGGCCACGGTGGCGGACCTGGCATCCGGCTGAGGTCGACCTTCGACTAGGAGGGTCGGGCTTCCCGGCCCCGAGCGAGGGCAGCGGCGATGGCCTCTTCCGCACCGGCATCGGTCTCGGCAGCGGCGGACACGTTCTCGGCGACGACGGCCTCGATGATCTCGGTGCGCTGGATGCGCGTCTCGCGGGGCGCCTTCACGCCGATCCGCACGCTGTCGCCCTTGATCTCGAGCAGCGTGATCTCGATGTCGCCGTCGATGCGCACGCTCTCACCGATCCGCCTCGTCAAAACCAGCATTCGTTCAGCCTAGTGCTGCGGGGACGACGCCGACCGCAGGAGCGGGGATGTCCCGCACGACCCCGACCGTCTCGATCGTGAGGGCGGCGGCGGTCGCCTCGGTGTAGGAGAGCACGGGAAGGCCGTCCGTCTGCGCCGAGACGAGGCGTCGCACGGCCGGCCGCAGAGACGGCGCGCACACCAGCACCGGCTCGCCGCCCTCGCGCACCGAGGACACGGCCTGTTTCACCGATTCGACCACGGCTTCCATGCGCTGCGGGTCGGCGCCTTCGAGGTTGATCATGGCGATCAGGGCACCGAACGCGAGGACCAGTCCGAGGATGAGAGACGGATCCATCAGAGACCGACCTCGGAAGCGGGGGCGTCTGAATCCGTTCCGGCGGTGCTGATCAGAGCGGCGGCCGTGGCGAGCACTCCGGCGCGGAACCGGGTGATCTGCGCGATCACGTCATCCATCGTCTCGGTGACCACGAAGGTCGCACCGTCGACCATGATGAGCGTCGTGTCCGGCGTTGCCTGGACACGTTCGATCAGGTCGGGGTTCACCGCGAACCGCGAACGGTTCAGGCGCGTGAGGATGATCATGGGCTCCATCCTGGAAAGATCCGTCCGCGTTCCGGGGAGCGCGGACCCGACGGCCCGTCCTGGGCTGTCGGAGGTGACTGTCGGCTGGAGGGCGTCAGCCGTTAGTCGTGCCCGTGGGGGAGGATCCCGTGAGGGAGGACGATCAGCGCTCGGCGAGGAGCTGGTCCCGCACCTGTCGACGCAGCACCTTGCCGATGAGGGAGCGGGGGAGGTCGTCGACGGCGGTGATGCGGCGCGGCACCTTGTACGGGGTGAGCCGGGTGCGGCAGAAGTCGCGCAGCGCGTCCACGTCGAGAGCAGCGCCGTCGCGGAGAACCACGGCGGCGGCGACCTCTTCCCCGCCATGAGGTCGCGGAAGACCCACGACCGCGGCGGCCACGACATCGGGGTGCGCGATGAGGGCGTCTTCCACCTCGCTCGGCGACACGTTGAAGCCGCCGGTGATGATGAGCTCCTTCAGGCGGTCGACGATGCTCACGAACCCGTCCGAGGAGACCTGGGCGATGTCGCCCGATCGGAGCCAGCCGTCCGGCAGCAGAGCGTCGGCCGTCTCGCCGGGCCGCCCCCAGTACCCCTGGAAGACCTGCGGGCCGCGGATGAGGAGTTCGCCGGGTTCTCCGGAGGGTACGTCGACCGTCGGGTCAGCGGGGTCGACGACGCGGATCTCCGTGCTCGGAAAGGGCACGCCGACGGTGCCGGGACGGCGGGTGGGACCCATCGGATTGCCGAGCGCGACCGGCGAGCTCTCGGTCATGCCGTAACCCTCCACGAGCAGACCGCCCGTCGCCTCCTCCCAGCGCTTCACGGTGGCCACCGGAAGGCTCATCGCTCCGGAGATCGCGAAGCGCACGGTCGAGAGGTCGATGGTCCCCCGGGAGGCTGCGCGGGCGAGAGCGTCATAGATCGGCGGCACAGCGGGAAGGAAGGTGGGAGGCGTCGAGCGCGCCGCCGCTGTGACCAGTCCCAGATCGAACGCGGGAAAGAGCACGAGCCGGGCCCCGATGCTCATCGCGAAGGTGAGGCACAGCGTCATCCCGTACGCGTGGAACAGCGGCAGCACACCGTAGAACGTCTCCTCGCCGTCGACGAGTCCCGGCACCCACGCTCGTCCCTGCATCGCGTTGGCCCGGAGGTTCGCGTGCGTGAGGATCGCTCCCTTCGGGACGCCCGTCGTTCCGCTCGTGTACTGCAACAGGGCGATGTCGTCGAGTGTCGGCGCCGGCACCCGCCCTGAGATCCGCCGGTGATCGGCGAGGCTCTTCCAGGTGACGAGGTGCCGCGCCTTCGGAGTGCCGGTGAGCTTCGCGCGGGCTTCGCGTGCCCGGGGCAGGGGCAGTCGCAGGGCGAGGCGCTTCGACAGCGGCATCGCCGCGGTGATGTCGACGCTCACGATGTGCTCGACCCTGACGTCGGTGGGGAATCCGGCGATCGTGTCGACGGCCTTGTCCCACACGATGGCGACGCGTGCGCCGTGATCCTCGAACTGGTGTCGCAGTTCGCGCGCGGTGTAGAGCGGGTTGTGCTCGACCACGATCGCACCCAATCGCAGGATCGCGTAGAACGCGACGACGTGCTGCGGGCAGTTCGGCAGCACCAGAGCGACGCGGTCGCCGGCACCGACCCCGAGCCGGCGCAGGCCCTCAGCGGCGCGCTCGACCTGCTCTCCGAGTTCCCGGTACGTGGTCACCGCTCCGAAGAAGTCCAGCGCCGGGCGTCGACCGAAGGCCTTCACGCTCGCCGACAGCATCTCCGGCAAGGTCTGCGACGGATCCTCGATCTGGGCGGGGACGCCCTCGGCGTAGGAATCGAGCCAGGGCCGGGAGGCGAGGGGAGAGTCGGGCATGTCTCCATCCTCCCCCGGGATCGCGTTTCGCGGGCGCTGTGCCTCAGCCGACGAACAGCAGGATGATCGACACGGCGACCGCGGCCGCGCCGACGCCGGCCAGGGTGATCCCGAGCACCTGGAGCGCATGGAGGAGGGGGCGTCGGGGTTCGAACCTCATCAGGCGCGGGTGTCGGGCGCTGATGAACGCGTCGGCGTCCTCCCTGCCACGCCAATGGACGGACTCCTCCGCCCGGAGCGGCCGCTCCCAGAAGTCGCCGGCGGTGAACCAGCGGGCGCGCGCCCGGCCGTCCTCCTCCTCGAGGATGACGACCTCGTGGGGCAGCCAGGGACCGTCGTGCACCTTCACCAGCAGCACGATCGTGAGCAGCGGGAGCCCGACACCGAGTCCGACCCATGAGAGGATCTCGGCGATCATTCCGACAGCATCGACCGCGTTCATGACCGCCTCCTTTCTCCCAGAGACGACAGTACCGGCGAAGTCGGGCGTCCTAAGCTGACGATGTTAACGAAGATGTGCGGAATGTGCAGGCGGCGCTGGCAACTATGACCGAGCATTGCCAGCCGGTGCGGCTGCCAATGCTATGGACGCTGGGGATCTTCCTCGTCCTGGCCGAGAACGGGCTGACACTCGCTCTGTCGTTGCAGTCCTGGCAGCTGTACGCCGGCGCGATGGCCGGTGCGGTGCTCGGCGCGCTCATCGGAGGAGCCG
>NZ_JAGYWT010000152.1:0-5395 GCF_019279095.1 Microbacterium sp. BF1
ACGCTCACCCCCGGGTGCTCGCCCACCCCTCGACCGCTGCGGCCATGGCGGCCCCGCCGCACCGGCGAGGTCGGGCATGGCCGCAGTCGTCGAGGGAGTGGTCAGACGAGCGTCTCCTGCCAGGCTGCGTGCAGCTGCGCGAACTTCCCGGTGCCGCTGATGAGCGCGGCGGGGGTGTCGTCCTCGATGATGCGGCCGTGCTCCATCACCAGCACCCGGTCGGCGATCGCGACCGTCGACAGTCGGTGCGCGATGATGATCGCCGTCCGGTCCTTGAGAAGAGTCTGCAGCGCATCCTGGATCAGACGCTCCGACGGGATGTCCAACGATGCCGTGGCCTCGTCGAGGATCAGCACCGCAGGGTCGGCGAGGAACGCCCTGGCGAAGGAGATGAGCTGGCGCTGACCGGCCGAGACCCGCCCACCGCGCTTGTTCACATCGGTGCCGTAGCCGTCCGGCAGCGACGAGATGAAGCCGTCGGCCCCCACGGCGCGTGCCGCGGCCTTGATCTCGTCGAGCGTCGCCTCCGGCTTGCCGAGTGCGATGTTGTCGGCGACGGTCCCACTGAACAGGTAGGCCTCCTGCGTGACCATGACGATCGCGCGACGGAGATCCTTCGGGTGCAGCGAGCGCAGATCTACCCCGTCGAGGGTCACCCGCCCTTCGGAGGGGTCGTAGAAGCGCGAGATGAGCTTGGCGAGCGTCGACTTGCCGGCACCGGTCGTTCCCACCAGGGCGATCGTCTGCCCCGCCGGGATGTCGAGCGAGAAGTTCGGGAGGATCGTCTTCTCGCCGTTGTACCCGAAGGTCACCTCGTCGAACTCGATGTGTCCGCGCGACTCCCACAGGTCGACCGGCTTCTCGGGGTCCGGAACCGTCGGCACCTCTTCGAGCACGCCCGACACCTTCTCCAGCGCGGCCGTCGCCGACTGGTAGGAGTTCAGGAACATGGCGATCTCCTGCATCGGAGCGAAGAAGTTGCGCACGTACAGCACGGCGGACAGCAGCACACCGACCGTGAGCGCCCCCTCGGAGACGCGGATGCCGCCCCACAGCACGACGATGCCGAGCACCAGCGCGGCCACACCCATGAGTCCGGGCTCGAACGTGCCGAACAGCAGCATCGAGCGACGGTTGACATCGCGGTACTCGCCCGCGATCTCCTGGAACGCCTTGTCGTTGCGGGGCTCCTTGCGGAACGCCTTCACGGCGCGGATGCCGGTCATCGTCTCGACGAACTGCACGATCACCTTGGCACTGATCACGCGCGACTCGCGGTAGACGAGCTGCGAGCGCGAGTAGAACCACTTCATCAGGAAGAACAGCGGCACTCCGCCGATCGCGAGGATGAGTCCGGACTGCCAGTCCCACACGCACAGGGCGATGAAGGTGAACAGGCCGAAGAGCACGCCGGAGACGAGCTCGTTCAGGCCGCCGTCCAGGAGCTCCTTGATCGAGTCGAGGTCACTCGTCTGGCGCGAGATGATGCGGCCAGACGTGTACGACTCGTGGAACTCCAGGCTGAGGCGCTGGGTGTGCAGGAAGATGCGCTTGCGCAGATCGAGCAACACCGCCTGGGTGAGCTTGGCGGCGATGATCACGTACCAGGCGATCAGGACGGCGGCCAGCGCTCCCGCCAGCAGGTAGATGCCGCCGATCATGAAGGTCGGCATCCAGTCGGCCCGTTCGATGGCCGCAGGCAGTGCGCGGTCGAGGCCGATGCTGATGAGGATGGGGCCGGCGACCTGCAGAGCGGTCGACACGACCAGCACCGCGGCGGCCAGCACGATCCGCGGCTTCAGAGGGCTGACCAGGGATCCGAGCAACCGGAGGGACCGACGACGGATCTCCCTGCTCTCGTCACGGGTGTATTCGGAACGGTCCTCGTTCTGGGTTCCGGTGATCGCGGAGCTCATCGCTGCACCTCCTTCTCGGTGATCGGGTCTTCGTCGGCGGCTCGCATCCCGAGGCCCTCCTGGACCTCTTCGTCGATCTCGGCCTGTTCATCGCGGATCACCGGGATCGCCCCGGTCCGCGCCGCCTCCTCCGCCTCCAGGCTGGAGATGACGTGACGGTAGTGCCGGCTCGTCTTCAGCAGCTCGGAGTGCGTGCCCACCGCCGTCACGCGACCGGCTTCCAGCAGGGCCACGCGGTCGGCGAGCGCCACTGTCGATGGCCGGTGCGCGACGATCATGGCCGTGGTGTCGGCGAGCACGTGGCGAAGGGCCTCCTCGACGAGAGCCTCGGTGTCGACGTCGAGCGCCGACAGCGGGTCGTCGAGGACGAGAACCTTCGGGTTCGCCGCCACCGCGCGAGCGAGGGCGAGTCGCTGCCGCTGGCCGCCGGAGAGGCTGAGCCCCTCCTCGCCGATGACCGTCTCGACGCCGTCGGGCAGCGCATCGACGAACGACGCCTGGGCGACCTCGAGGGCTTCGCGCAGCACGCGCTCCCCCTCCTCGCTGTGCACATCGAGCTCGGCACGGCCGAGGAGCACGTTCTCCCGGACCGTCGCCGAGAACAGCGTCGCGTCCTCGAACGCCATCGCGATGTGCTGACGGAGTTCCGCGAGCGGAAGGTCGCGCACATCGACGCCGTCGAGCGTGACCCTGCCACCGGTCACGTCGTACAGACGAGTGGGCAGCGTGGTGAGCGTGGTCTTGCCGCTGCCGGTGAGTCCGACCAGCGCCATGGTCTCACCGGGGCGCAGCACCAGGTCGATGCCGTCGAGCAGATCGCGCTCGTGGGCGCCCGCATCCTGGTAGCGGAAGTGCGCGTTCTCGAACGCGAGCTCTCCGCGGGGGTTCCCGATGTGCACCGGGTTCTCCGGGTCGGTGATGGTGTTGGTCTCCGAGAAGATGTCGAACACACGGTCGGTCGCCGTGCGGGCGTCGAGCATGAACGAGAACAGGAAGCCGATCGACTCGATGGGCCAGCGCAGCACGACCGCCATCGCGAAGAACGCGAACAGCTGCGCCTCGTCGATCTGCCCCACCGAGATCAGCCAGATGCCCGACATCAGGCTCAGACCGAACGCGATCTGCGGCATGAGGTCGAGCCAGAACCAGATGGACGCGATCGCGCCGGCCTTGCTCATCTCGGTCTCGCGCAGAGTCTCGGCCTGACGGCTGAAGCGGCTGAGGGCGTGCTTGCCGCGCCCGAACGCCTTGAGCACGCGGATGCCGTGCACGCTCTCCTCGACGCTGGTGGCGAGGTCACCGGCCTGATCCTGGCTGCGACGGGTGAGGGCGCCGTAGCGCTTCTCGAACAGGTAGCCGCGGATCCACAGCGGGATCGCGGTCACCAGGAAGATCACGCCCAGCAGCCAGTGCCACCGGAACAGCAGCACGGATCCGATGATGATCGTGAGGATGTTGACCACGAGCAGCACGAGGCCGAACGCGAGCCAGCGGCGGATGAGGCCGATGTCCTGCATCATGCGGCTGAGCAGCTGACCGGAGCCCCACCTGTCGTGGAACGACACCGGGAGGGTCTGCAGGCGCGAGTACAGCTCGGTGCGCATCTTGTACTCGACCTCGGTCGAGGGGTTGAGCACGAACTGGCGTCGCAGCCAGACCATCAGTGCCTCGCCGAGAGCGAGGGCGAAGACGGCGACGGCGCCCCAGACGATGGCGCTGAGATCACCGGAGTAGACCGGGCCGCTGATGATCTGCTCGAGAACGATCGGGATCATCAGGGCGATGACGGCGGCGATGAGCGCGCTGGCGGCACCGCCGGCGAGCCGCCAGATGACGGGTTTCACGAAGGGCTTCAGGCGCCACAGTGCGGCCGGAGTGGAAAGGGTCGATGACGGCGAGGCGTTCTGCGCGGAAGGCGAGGAAGACATGTCTCTCAGACGAGTTTCGTATGGACAGCGGGTGCGGAAGGGGACGGATGCGAGAGCGGACTCACAGAGTCCGGCATCCGACGAAGAAGGGGCGGGGTGGCTCTAGGAGAGCGGGCGCGCCGTGGTCGAGCCGAGAGCTGCGATCCGCGCGATGGCGATCGTGGTCATGGTGTCCTCCTCAGGGGCTCGGCGATGTCGTCCGGTTGGCGCGACAGCCCACCAGCCTATTGCTGTGAACCAGCTGAAAGCAAGAGTCATTCCCGATTCCTGCGCCGCGATCGTCGAGGTCGCGAGAAAGGAGACCTCGTGACGCTCAGGCGCCGGCGGTGACGGCGAGCTCCGACCGGAGGAAGCGTCGCAGGTTGCCGCCCAGCACGGCGAGGATGTCCGCCTCCGGCCAGCCGCGGCGCAGCAGAGCCTCGGTCACGAGCGGAAGCCCGGTCGGACCATCGAGTCCTGGGAGGTACCGGTCGGCGGGGACTCCCTCGATCGTCGTCTGCACGCAACACGGGGCCGTCGTGTCCGCGAGCACCTCGCGGACGAAGTCCGACCCCATCCCGACGTGCGCGATCCCCGCGACCGACACCACCCGCTCGAAGTGGTCGATCAGGGTGTCGATCGTGTAGGCGCTCTCGTGCAGGTAGGGCGCGAAGAAGTTGACGCACACGACTCCCCCGCTCTCCGCGACCCCGGCGATCTGCGCGTCGGTCAGGTTGCGGTGGTGGTCGAACAGCGCACGCGCCGAGGAATGCGTGGCCATGACGGGCCGTGTGGCGATCTCGAGCACGTGGTCGACTCCGCCCGCTCCGAGATGGCTGATGTCGAAGATCATGCCGACGCGCTCCATCTCCGCGAGCGCCCGGATTCCGGTGCGGGTGAGCCTGCTGCCCGCGGCGTCTTCGCCGCTGCCGTCGGCGAAGGCGCTGCGTCCGAAGTGCGCGACCGCGCCGATCCGGATCCCGAGGCGATGCACGGTCTCCAGCAGCTCGACGTCGTCGGCGATTCCGGGCATCCCCTCCAGGGCGAGCACCAGCGCGATGCGCCCTTCGCCGATCACGCGGTCGATGTCATCACCGTCCAGGCACAGCCCGACGGCGTCCGCGTTGCCCTCCGCCAGCCGGTGGGCGGCTTCGATCATGCGCAAGGTGCGACGCAGTGCCCCCTCCGGGCGGTACACGTCGTCGATGAACACGGGCAGGACCTGAAGGTCCACACCGCCCTCCTGCAGCTGCGGGAGCCACTGCGTACGGAAGTAGTCCGACCACTCATCCGAGGGGCGGGTCGCCACCGAGCACAGCAGGTCGTTGTGCGCGTCGGCGACGACGGCACGGCGGTGGAGGACGAGTGCATCGTTGGCGGTCACGGGATGAGCCTACGGCCGCGTCGGTGCGGATGCTTCGTCGACGGGCACCATGACGACAACCCGTCGTGGTGCCCGCGGCTCAAACGCCGGCGCTCTCCCGCGCGAGCAGACTCTCCTTGACGTCGAGACCCCAGGCGAATCCGCCGAGGCCGCCGTCGGTACGCAGCACGCGATGGCAGGGCACGAAC
>NZ_JAGYWT010000153.1:0-5393 GCF_019279095.1 Microbacterium sp. BF1
GCGACCGCCAAGCGCCTCGTGATCACCTCAGGCCCCAAGGCGGGCCTCGAGCTGCCGCTCAGCGCCGACTCCCTCACGATCGGCCGCTCCAGTGAGTCCGCTCTCGTGATCCGTGACGACTACACGTCCAGTCACCACGCGCGCCTGATGCTGCGCGGCGACAGCTGGGCGATCCAGGACCTCGACTCCACCAACGGCACCTTCGTCGCGGGCCAGCGCGTCTCCGGCTCGCCCGTCGCCCTCTCGCTCGGCACGCCCATCAAGGTGGGCGCCACGACCTTCGAGCTGCGAGCCTGACGCCGGCATGGTTTTCGAAGGCTCGAGCGTCGCGATCTCCCACACCGGGAAGGTCCGCTCCAACAACCAGGATTCCGGTTACTCCGGAGCGAACCTCTTCGTCGTCGCCGACGGCATGGGCGGCCACGCCGGTGGTGACGTCGCCTCGAGCATCGCGATCCAGCGTCTGGAGCCCCTCGACCAGCCGTATGCGTCGACGGAAGACGCGCAAGCCTCACTGCAGGCCGCGGCCACCACGGCAGCGGGCGACCTCATCCGTGCCGCGAAGGATCGACCGGAGCTCGCCGGTCTCGGAACCACCGTCAGCGCGATCATCATGGTCGACGAGTACGCGGTCATCGGCCACATCGGCGACTCGCGCATCTACCTCTACCGCGACGACGCGCTGACGCAGATCACCACCGACCACACCTTCGTGCAGCGCCTGGTCGACTCGGGCCGCATCACCCCGGAAGAGGCGCGCTACCACCCCCGCCGCTCCGTGCTCATGCGCGTGCTCAGCGACATGGACTCCGACCCCGAGCTCGACATGTTCGTCATGCAGACGCAACCCGGCGACCGCTGGCTGCTCTGCTCCGACGGACTCTCCGGCGTGGTCGATGAACCCCACATCCTCAAAGCCATGCAGCTCGGCCTCGCTCCGGGACGCACCGCCGACAACCTCCTCAAGCAGGCGCTCGACGGCGGAGCGCCCGACAACGTCACGATCGTCCTGGTCGACGTCGGCGGTCAGCACCCGATCCACTCGGGCACGCCCACGATCGTGGGCTCGGCCTCGAACCCCGACGGCGTGTACGTGCCCCCGGTGCGCCCTCCCCGCGGCAACTGGCTGCACCCGGTGCGCCAGGCCGCGAACGAGCCGAGCCACTTCGAGCCGGCCCCCGAGTACCTCGAGGAGCTCATCGAAGAGGATCGTCGTCGTGCCAAGCGCCGTCGACTCGGTTGGATCGCCGGTGCTCTCGTGGTGATCGCGATGCTGGGAGTGACCGCCTTCGCCGCGTACAGCTGGACCCAGACGCGCTACTTCATCGGCGCCGACGAGGACAGCGTGGTGATCTTCCAGGGCGTGCAGCAGAACATCGGACCGATCACGCTGTCGACCCCGATCCAGGACACCGACATCCTCCTTGCGAACCTGCCGCCGTACCAGCGGGCATCGGTCGAGCGCACGATCACCGCGCGCTCCCTCTCCGACGCGATGGCGATCGTGGACCGGCTCAAAGCGGGTGCCGACGCGAACACGATCGAGACCCCGCTGCCCACGCCCATGCCGACACCTGTCGACACCCCCGAAGGCGGTGAGGGATGAGCACCGACGTCGCGGCCGACACCAGTGTCATCAAGGCCCTCAAGCGCATCCGGATGCCGCAGAACCAGCGCAACCGCGAGTTCTGGCTGCTGCTGTTCGCGTGCGCGATCAGCGGCGCCGCCCTGACGCTCGTGCAGCTGGGCGCACTCGGCGTGATCGACCCGATGATCCTGGCGATCGGTGGCGGCCTCGCCGCTCTCGCCTTCGCCCTGCACATCGTGCTGCGCTTCGTCGCGTCCGACGCCGACCCGTTCGTCGTGCCCATCGCGACCCTGCTCACCGGCCTCGGCATCGCGATGATCTATCGGATCGACATCGCCTTCAAGAACACCGGCTGGAACGCCTACTCGACCAAGCAGCTCGCGTGGACCGCGATCTCGCTCGCGGGTGCGATCGCGGTGGTCATCCTGCTGCGCAACTACCGCATCCTGTTCCGGTACACCTACATCTTCGGCCTCGCCGGAATCCTGCTCCTGCTGCTGCCGTTCGTGCCCGGCCTGCGCATCCCGGACGCGAACGCGGCGGTCTGGGTGTCGCTCGGCGGCGCGTTCGCCTTCCAGCCGGGTGAGCTCGCCAAGATCTGCCTGGCCATCTTCTTCGCCGGCTATCTGGTGCGCACCCGCGAGAGCCTGACCTCCGTCGGCAAGCGCGTGATGGGCATCACCTGGCCCCGCATGCGCGAGCTCGGCCCCGTGCTCGTCGTCTGGCTCATCTCGCTGGGGATCATCGTGTTCCAGCGCGACCTCGGCACGGGAACGCTGATCTTCGGCATGTTCGTCGCGATGCTCTACGTCGCGACGGGCAAGACCAGCTGGGTGCTCATCGGCCTCGCCCTCGTGGTCGCCGGTGTCGCCCTCGCGACGCAGATCCTCAGCTATGTGCAGGGCCGCTTCATCAACTGGCTGTTCCTGTTCGATGCCGATCAGGTCGACCCCGACGGCGCCGGGTACCAGCCCATGCAGGGGCTCTTCGGGCTTGCCCGCGGTGGACTCATGGGCACCGGCTGGGGCCAGGGCCGCCCGGAGGTCACGCCTCTGGCCCACAGCGACTACATCATCACCAGCCTCGGCGAAGAGCTCGGACTGATCGGACTGTTCGCGATCCTCTGCCTGTACATGGTGTTCGTCAGCCGCGGCATGCGCATCGGCCTCGCGGGACAGGACGACTTCGGCAAGCTGCTGGCCACCGGGCTCTCGTTCACGATCGCGCTGCAGGTGTTCATCATGGTCGGCGGTGTCACGCGCCTCATCCCGCTGACCGGTCTGACCACACCGTTCCTCGCGGCGGGCGGTTCCTCCCTCGTGGCCAACTGGCTCATCGTGGCGCTGCTGCTGCGCATCTCCGACGGGGTTCGCCGTCAGCCCAGGGTGGTGATCGGCTGACATGACCAAGGAACTCCGCCGTCTCAGCATCATCATGCTGTTCATGTTCATCGCCCTCTTCGCCGCGACCAGCTGGATCCAGGTCGTCGAGGCGGATGCGCTGGCCCAGAACAGCAACAACAAGCGCACCCGGCTCGACAGCTACGAGATCCAGCGCGGGTCGATCATCGTCGACGGTGTCGCTATCGCCAGCTCGGTGCCCAGTGACGACCGGTACCAGTTCCAGCGCGTCTACACCGATGCCCCGATGTGGGAGCCGGTGACCGGGTACTTCAACCCGGCTCTGGGCTCGAGCACCGGCATCGAGAAGGCCATGAACGCCGAGCTCTCCGGCACCGGCTCGAACGCGTTCCTCGGCGAGGTCGAGCGCATCCTCTCCGGCCAGCCGCAGCGCGGCTACAGCGTGGAGCTCTCCCTGAACACCGCGGCGCAGCGGGCTGCCTACGAGGCCCTCGACGGGCTCAAGGGCGCCGTCGTCGCGATGGACCCGAAGACGGGACGCATCCTTGCGATGGTCTCGACCCCGGGTTTCGACGCCAACCTGATGGCGACGCACGACGCGGATGCGGCGAACGCGACGTACGACCAGCTGGTCGCCGATGCGAACAAACCGCTGTCCAACCGGGCGATCGCGGGAGATCTGAACCCTCCCGGTTCGACGTTCAAGGTCGTCGTCGCGGCCGCTGCCTACGCGACAGGCAACTGGACTCCCGACTCGACGCTGCCGAACCCGATCTCCTACACCCTGCCCGGTTCGACGAACCGCGTCTCCAACGCCTGGGGCGGCACCTGCGGCCCCGGCGAGACGGTCACCATCGCCGAGGCGATCAGGCTCAGCTGCAACATCCCGATGGCCGAGCTCGCCGTGGAGCTCGGCGACGACACCATCCGCGAGATGGCGGACAAGCTCGGGTTCAACCAGACGTTCGACACGCCGTTGACCTCGACGGCCTCGAGCTACCCGCGCGCCCTCGATGACGCCCAGACCGCGCTGACCGGATTCGGCCAGGGCAAGGTCACCGCGACCCCGCTGCAGATGGCCATGGTCTCTGCCGGACTCGCGAACGACGGCGTCGTGATGAACCCGCGCATGGTCGACGCCGTGATCGGGAACGACCTCTCCGTCATCAAGGCGTTCCAGGACAGCGAGTTCGGACGAGCGATGGAGGCCGACGTGGCGAACAACGTGACCGCGGCCATGGTCGCGAGCGTCGCTACGGGCGCGGCCCAGGGTGCAAGAATAGACGGGATCGACGTGGCCGGTAAGACGGGCACCGCAGAGAACGGAAACAGGCCGCACACGTTGTGGTTCACCGGCTTCGCGCCGGCGAACGACCCCGCGGTCGCAGTAGCGGTCGTCGTCGAAGACGGCGGCGGACAGGGACAATCAGGTAGCGGCGACACCATCGCCGCTCCGATTGCGAAGAAGGTCATAGAGGCGGTGCTGGGCAGATGAGGCCGACGCAGGGTGTGTCGTTCGGTGGTCGTTACGAGCTGCAGTCGCGTATCGCGATCGGTGGCATGGGCGAGGTGTGGGAAGCGACGGATCACGTCATCGGACGTACCGTCGCCATCAAGATCCTCAAGGACGAGTACATGGGGGACCCCGGGTTCCTCGAGCGTTTCCGGGCCGAGGCCCGTCACGCCGCTCTCGTCAACCATGAGGGCATCGCCAGTGTGTTCGACTACGGCGAGGAGAACGGCAGCGCCTACCTCGTGATGGAGCTGGTGCCCGGCGAGGCGCTCTCGACCGTGCTCGAGCGCGACGGCGCGCTGAGCGCCGACAAGACGCTCGACATCGTGGCCCAGACGGCTTCCGCTCTGCAGGCGGCTCACGCCGCCGGCCTCGTGCACCGCGACATCAAGCCGGGCAACCTGCTGATCACGCCCGACGGCCGCGTCAAGATCACCGACTTCGGTATCGCCCGCATCGCCGACCAGGTGCCGCTCACCGCGACCGGTCAGGTCATGGGCACCGTGCAGTACCTCTCGCCCGAACAGGCATCAGGACACCCGGCATCGCCCGCGACCGACACCTACTCGCTGGGCATCGTCGCGTACGAGTGTCTGGCAGGCAAGCGTCCGTTCACCGGCGAGTCGCAGGTGGCGATCGCGATGGCGCAGATCAACGAGCAGCCGCCACCCCTGCCCCCCACCGTTCCGATCCCGGTGCAGAACCTGGTCATGGCCATGATCGCCAAGAAGCCCAGTGACCGTCCGTCGTCATCGGCGACGGTGGCACGCGCGGCCCAGGCCCTGCGTCGCGGAGATCTGAACAGGGCGCGCCGGGGTCGATGAAGATCGGTGAGCCCGAGACGATCCTCTCCGCCCTCCCCGCCGCCGGTAACCACAACGGCGGCCGCATCGCTTTCGGCCCTGACGGGATGCTCTACGTGACGGTCGGC
>NZ_JAGYWT010000154.1:0-5392 GCF_019279095.1 Microbacterium sp. BF1
GCGATGATCGCGAGGATGGCGAGACCGGGGATCGTCGCGTTCACGCCCGTGTACGCCGCACCCGTGATGCGATCGTCGGGCTCGACGAGCGTCTTGTACTGGTCGAGCCAGAGGCTCGCCGCCTGCATGTGTCGCTCGGTGATCTCGACCGCGGTACGGTGCAACCACAGCGCGCGCCGGGGATATCCCAGGTTCGCCCACTGCTGCACGACGTCCGCTGTCGATGCGGTGGCCATCTCCGAGGGCGTCGGCCACCGCTCCAACCACGCCTCGAGGTGAGGGATGACCCTCGTGACGGGCGTCTGCTGCAACATGAACTCGCTCACCAAAACGCCCCAGGCGCCGAACTCGTCATGGAAGGAAGGTCGACGCCACGGCAGGTCGCGAGCGGTCGCTCGATACCACGTCGGCAGGGGCGACATCAGCTCGAGAGAGGCCGGTGGGAGAGGCACCCGTCCAGCCTATGCGAGCGGATCGACGGCCAGGAGAGGGGAGCCACCGGGCATCCGCACGCGCAGATCCCGCTCGCGCGCTCGGTAGGCTGGGGGGATGGTCTCGCCCGGCATCCTCCTCGTCGACAAGCCCGCAGGGCTGACCAGTCACGACGTCGTCGCCCGCACGCGACGCGCGTTCGGCACCCGCAAGGTGGGGCACGCCGGAACACTCGACCCGATGGCGACCGGACTGCTGGTGATCGGCATCGAGGGCGCGACCAGGCTCCTGACCTACATCGTCGGTGCGGACAAGACCTACGTGGCGACGATCCGTCTCGGCCAGACGACGGGCACGGACGATGCGGAAGGGGAGATCCTCACCATGGCCGCGCCCGAAGCGTGGGACGCGGTGACCGATGAGGCGGTGTCGGCCGGCATCACGCAGCTCACGGGTGAGATCTCCCAGGTTCCCAGTGCCGTCTCGGCGATCAAGGTGGACGGTCGTCGCGCTTATGAGCGCGTGCGCGCCGGCGAAGAGGTCGTGCTCGCCGCACGCGATGTCGTCGTGTCGCGCTTCGACCTGCTCGCAACCAGGCGAGGCGACGGCCATCTCGATCTCGACGTCGTCGTCGACTGCTCGTCCGGAACGTACATCCGCTCCCTCGCCCGCGATCTCGGGGCCTCGCTCGGCGTCGGCGGTCACCTCACCGCGCTGCGCCGCACGCGGGTCGGTCCGTTCGATGTGTCCGATGCGGTCGGTCTCGACGCGCTGGAGGGCGCCGCGACTCTGACCCCGGGCGAGGCGGCCGGCCGGATCCTCCCCGTGCTGGAGATGTCCGGTGACGAGGCACGCGACCTCCGTCACGGCAAGCGGCTGAGCGGCCAGGCCGCGCGCCTCGAAGAGACGATCGGTGCAGCGATCGACCCGGAGGGGCTCCTGATCGGCATCGTCGAGAAGCGCGGTGCCGACCTCAAGAGCGCCATGAACATGCCGGAGGGCGACCGATGATCCTGTGGCTCACGATCGCGCAGATCGTCATCGCCGTCGCCGCCGGCATCTTCTGTCTCGTCGCGGGTCTGATCGGCAGACGGCCGAGCGACTTCAGCGTCGGCGCCCTCGCCCTCGTCGAGGTGCTGCTCATCGTGCAGATGATCGTCGCCATCGTTGCGCCGCTGATCGGGAACCCTCCGACAGGAGACCTGCTCGAGTACTGGGTCTACCTGGTCTCCGCGGTGCTCCTGCCCGTCGGCGCGGTGCTGTGGGCGCTCATGGAGCGCAGTCGCTGGAGCACGGTGATCCTCGGGGTGGCGGCGCTCGCGATCGCGGTGATGCTGTGGCGTATGCAGGTCATCTGGTCCGTCCAGATCGCGTGACGCGGCGGGTCGGAGCGCAGACCCGACCTCTTCTGCGGCTCTAAGATGGAATGCGCTATGAGCTCCACCGCCCCCTCCTCTCGGATGACCGGAATCGGTCGCGTCCTCGTGATCGTCTATGCCGTGATGGCGCTGGCCGCGACCGGACGCAGCTTCGTGCAGATCGTCCGTCGCTTCGACGAGGCGCCGCTGGCGTACGCGCTCTCCGCACTCGCCGCCGTCGTGTACATCCTCGCCACACTCGCCCTCGTCCTGGCCCGCCGCCGCGGCTGGTACTCGGTCGCTTGGGTCGCGATCGTCTTCGAGCTCACCGGCGTCCTCGTGGTGGGGGTGCTGAGCCTTCTGATGCCCGACCTGTTCCAGCATGAGACCGTGTGGTCGCTGTTCGGGCGCGGTTACCTGTTCATTCCGCTGGTCCTGCCCGTCTTCGGCATCTGGTGGCTGCGCACGCACCGCCCGGCCGACGTCGTGCGTCCGGTCGAGGTCGGCGCGTGATCGTCTTCCGCAGCCCGGAAGAGGTGCCGGACGACTTCGGACCGAGCGCGGTCGCGATCGGCAAGTTCGACGGCGTCCATGCCGGCCACCGAGCCGTGATCGAGCGCCTCGAGGAAGTGGCCGCAGCGACGGGCAGCCGGTCGGTCGCCGTCACGTTCGACCGCAACCCGCTGGCCGTGATCCGTCCCGACCGCTGCCCGGAGAACGTCGTCACGGTCGAGCGCAAGCTCGACCTCCTGGGCGAGCTCGGGCTCGACGCCACTCTGGTGCTCACGTTCGACGAGGAACTCGCCGCCCGCAGCGCTGAGGACTTCGTCGTCGACATCCTCGTCGGAGCCCTTCGGGTCTCCACGGTCCTCGTCGGGCAGGACTTCCGGTTCGGCGCTCGGGGAGCCGGCACCCCCGAGCTTCTGCGCGAGCTCGGTCCTCGTCACGGCTTCTCGGTCGAGGTCATCGACGACGTGTACCTCCCCGGCTCCACGCGACGCGTGTCGTCGAGCTGGATCCGCGAGCTGCTGATGGAGGGCGACGTCGCTGCGGCGACGACCGTGCTCGGACGCCATCCCGATGTGCGCGGAGTCGTCGTGCACGGACTCAAGCGCGGGCGGGAACTCGGGTTCCCCACGGCGAACCTCTCGACCATCGTCGATGCGTTCGTGCCGGCGGACGGCGTGTACGCGGGATGGCTCGTCGACCACGACACCGGGATCCGGCATCCGTCGGCGATCTCCGTCGGGACCAATCCCACCTTCGACGACGTCCTCGTGCGACAGGTCGAGGCTCACGTGCTGGGAGAGACGGGTCTCGACCTCTACGGGCACGACGTCACGGTCGAGTTCGTGGAGCGGCTGCGGGGCATGGTGGCCTTCGAGGGCATCGACAAGCTGATGGTGCAGATGGGTGCCGATGTCACGGATGCGGCGCGGGCTCTCGGGCTCTCGTCCTAGCCGAGAGCGGATCGCCGGTTCGACCGTGCGGGATGGACGGCTCGGCGTGGGCGATCTCCGCTGAGCGAGCGAGATGGCATAGAATGATCATCGGCTCCCGCCGAACTTCGCGACTCTCGCGTTCCCCGGCGGGAAGAAGATCCACTGTTCGCACGGTCCTGGCTCACGCCACACGCGGACAACGAGAACGGCTCATGGTTTCCTGGGGAAGCCGGAGCCTTCACGCTCAGGAGGAGCATGCCGACTACGGCAACCGCCGCCACGCGGCGCAAGAAGACGTCCCGTCGCGACGATGAGGCACCCCTCATCCCGATCCTCGCGCGCAAGGTGCGCGAGATCGAGGCGAAGTCGCAGCGAGGGAAGCTCGGTCCCACGAATCGAGTGAAGTTCCAGGTGATCGCCTTCCTGGTGCGCGAAGAGCGCGCCAGGGTGAAGGCGGATGCCGAGATCGGCGATCCCGCACGCGCCGAGTTGCTGAAGCGGCTCGACGGCGTGGCCACGATCCTCGCGAAGACGGCCGCCCGTGACACCTCACTGATCCAGCTCCTGGAAGCCGACCAGGCGACATCGCCGGTGGCCAAGCGCATGCGCCGGGACTGGCTGCTCGAATCCGGAGCCGAACTCGCCCCGGAAGAGCTCATCATCGCCGACGCCGCACCGGTGCAGATCTCCGCGATCCCGGCGGCGATCGCGGAGCGCCAGGTCACTCCGCCGTCCGTCGAGGCGCGACAGTTGGCCAACCCCTTCCTCGCTCCCGACCTGACGCCGCGTTCGACGGCCACGCCGCGCCGCCGTCTCGACGGCTGGGAGCTCATGGGGCCGCTGTACAAGGCTTTCGAGACCGGCGCCGGTGGGTCCGCCGCGTCGATGGATCTGCCGTCGGCGCCGGAATTCGACCACATCTCGCCCAAGGGCCTCGAGGTCATGGTGCATCAGTCCCGGTTCCTCGAGGCCGTCAAGGCCGGACACCGCAGCTTCCTCCTCGCCGACGAGCCCGGTCTCGGCAAGACCGCGCAGTCGGTGCTCGCCGCTTCCGTCGCTGGTGCATATCCGCTGCTGGTGGTCGTGCCCAACGTCGTGAAGATGAACTGGGCGCGCGAGGTCGAGCGCTGGACGCCCCAGCGCCGGGCGACGGTGATCCAGGGCGACGGCGATGACATCGACGCGTTCGCCGACGTGTTCATCGTGAACTACGAGATCCTCGACCGGCACATGTCGTGGCTCGCCTCCATCGGTCTGCG
Organism: Microbacterium sp. BF1; assembly: GCF_019279095.1. Taxonomy (NCBI): domain Bacteria; kingdom Bacillati; phylum Actinomycetota; class Actinomycetes; order Micrococcales; family Microbacteriaceae; genus Microbacterium; species Microbacterium sp. BF1. The sequence goes on from NZ_JAGYWT010000154.1 coordinate 4,492, forward strand.
CGGGATGGTCGTCGACGAGGCGCACTTCATCAAGAACCTCTCCTCGCAGCGGTCGCAGAACGTGCTGTCGCTGGCCGCCCAGGTGCGCGAGCGCACTCCGGGGCACGATCCTCTGATGCTCGCCCTCACCGGTACGCCGCTGATCAACGACGTCGAGGACTTCGACGCGATCTGGCGCTTCCTCGGCTGGACCACCGGTGAGAAGCCGGGCCCTGAGCTCATGGAGAAGCTCGACGCCACAGGATTCACCCCGGCAGACAAGGCGTTCTACCCCGAGGCCCGCGATGCGGTGATCTCCATGGGGATCGTCCGTCGCAAGAAGAAGGACGTCGCCGCCGATCTCCCGGACAAGCTGATCGCCGATCTGCCGGTGCAGCTCGACGACGAGTTCGGGCGCAGCATCCGCCAGGCCGAGCGCGAGCTGGGGGAGCGGCTCGCCGCTCGCTACCGCCGTATCATCGAGGCTCGCGGAGACCGTGGGCTCGCGTCGGGAGAGATCGACGAGGACATCGTGCGGCTGGTCGCCCAGAACGAGCTCGAGGAGTCCAAGGCCGCCGGCACCGGGGGAGACAACGTCTTCACCATGGTCCGTCGCATCGGTCAGGCCAAGGCGCCGCTGGCTGCAGACTATGCCGCTCAACTGCAGCGCTCGGTCGGCAAGGTCGTGTTCTTCGCGAAGCACATCGACGTCATGGACCAGGCCGAGGCGCACTTCGCCGCGGCAGGCATCCGCTCGGTGTCGATCCGTGGCGACCAGACCTCCACGGTCCGGCAGCAGGCCATCGACGATTTCAACGGCGACCCCGAAGTCGGCATCGCCGTCTGCTCGCTCACCGCGGCAGGCGTCGGGCTCAACCTGCAGGCCGCGTCGAACGTCGTGCTCGCCGAGCTGTCGTGGACG
>NZ_JAGYWT010000155.1:0-5354 GCF_019279095.1 Microbacterium sp. BF1
CGAGGGTGATGTCGATCCCGGCGAGCGCCTGAGACACCGGGCATCCGGTCTTGGCGCCGTTCGCGATCTCCTGGAACGCCTCGGGCGTGAGGTTCGGGACCGTCGCGTTGACATTGAGGTGGCTGCCGGTGATGCCGACGCCGGGCTTGAAGGTGACCGATGCCGTCGTGTTGACGCGCTCCGGCGGGGTTCCGTTCTCGGCGAGGGCGTGCGAGAGCGCCATGCTGAAGCACGACGCGTGCGCGGCGGCGATGAGCTCCTCCGGCGTCGTCGTGGTGTCGCTGCCTTCGCTGCGGGCCTTCCAGTTGATCGGGAAGGTGCCGAGGCTCGACGACGAGAACGCGACCGTGCCGGATCCCTCCATGAGCGATCCGGTCCAGGTGCTGGCGGCTTCGCTGGTGACGGGCATGATTCCTCCGGTTCTCGCACTGCGGGCGCAGCATCGACTCGTGGTCAGCCTAGCGATCGTCCCTCTGCCGGGGAACAGTCGTCAGGAGGCGGGCGCTTCACGTCCGATGAGGCCGGCGCGCTGCAGCAGGAGGTAGAGCTGACAGCCCAGGCAGAACGCGAACGCGGCGTTGAGGAAAGCGGCCAGGAACGCGGCCGCCGTCGCGATCGGGAGAGCCCACGCGACGCCGAGGAGGTGCAGGACGAGGCCGATTCCCACGACGACGAGTCCGACACCCTGCGAGAACCGCGGCGGACGCGGATCCTCGAGTTCGGTGGGCGGCGTCAGGCGTGGTCGCACCACTGAGCGGAAGAGCGCACCACGGATGAAGCGGAAGTCCTGACGTTCTGACATCACGATCAGCTCCCTCGCTCTGTGATCATTGAGGAGCACAAGCCTATCGAACACCGGTCAGAGTGTTCGAACCCCGCATTCTTCAGCCCTCGGAGGAACATCGTGGACATCGTCCGTCACGTCATCAACGGCACGGAGACCGCCGAAGCGGCCCACACCGGTCAGATCTTCGACCCCGCAACCGGTCAGGTGTCCAAGCAAGTCGCCTTCGCATCAGCGGCCGAGGTGGAGACCGCGATCGCCGCGGCTGCGGCCGCCCTGCCGGCCTGGCGCGAGACGAGCCTGATCAAACGCGCCGATGTGTTCTTCCGCCTTCGCCAGCTGTTGAAGGAGCGCACGCCCGAGCTGGCCGCGATCGTCACCTCCGAGCACGGCAAGGTGCTCTCGGATGCCGCCGGCGAGGTGTCGCGCGGCATCGAGAACGTCGAGTTCGCGGCCGGACTCGTGCACCTTCTCAAGGGCGAGCGCAGCGAGCAGGTCTCGCGCGGTGTCGACGTGCACTCGGTCAAGCAGCCGGTCGGCGTCGTCGCCGCGATCACCCCGTTCAACTTCCCCGTGATGGTGCCGCTGTGGATGGTGGCCTCGGCCATCGCCTGCGGTAACACGGTCGTGCTCAAGCCGAGCGAGAAGGACCCGTCCGCAGCGGTGTGGCTCGCGAAGCTCTTCACCGAGGCCGGCCTCCCCGACGGCGTGCTCAACGTCGTCCACGGCGACAAGGAGGCCGTGGACGCGATCCTCGACTCCCCCAGGGTCGACGCCGTCAGCTTCGTCGGCTCCACCCCGATCGCCCGCTCGATCTACCAGCGCGCCTCGTCCGCCGGCAAGCGCGTGCAGGCCCTCGGCGGCGCCAAGAACCACATGGTCGTCATGCCCGACGCCGACATCGATGCGGCCGCAGACGCCGCGGTCTCCGCCGCCTACGGCTCCGCCGGCGAGCGCTGCATGGCCGTCTCGGTGCTGGTCGCGGTGGGCGACATCGCCGATGACCTGGTCTCCGCCATCGCCTCCCGCATCGACGGGCTGAAGATCGGCGCCGGCACGGATGCCGAAAGCGAGATGGGACCGCTCATCACCCGCGAGCACCGCGACAAGGTCGCCTCCTACGTCACCGGCGCCGAGGCCGAGGGCGCGACGGTCGTCGTCGACGGCACGCAGAAGCAGTTCGACTCCGAGGGCTTCTTCCTCGGCGTCAGCCTGATCGACCAGGTCGCCCCCGGCATGAAGGTCTACGACGACGAGATCTTCGGCCCGGTGCTGTCGGTCGTGCGCGTCGAGACCTACGCCGAGGCGGTGGCCCTCGTGAACGCGAACGCCTACGGCAACGGCACCGCGATCTTCACGCGAGACGGCGGCACCGCCCGTCAGTACGAGTTCGACATCGAGGTCGGCATGGTCGGGGTCAACGTACCGATCCCGGTGCCGATCGGCGCCTACTCGTTCGGCGGATGGAAGGACTCGCTGTTCGGCGACTCCCACATCTACGGCCCCGAGTCGGTGCACTTCTACACGCGCTCCAAGGTCGTCACGACCCGCTGGCCCGACCACACCCCGTCGCAGATCGACCTCGGCTTCCCGAGCAACCACTGACAGGAGCGACCACGATGACGAACTTCACCGACCGCCACGGCGTGCGCGGTGGAACGCGCGGCATCCGCGAGAAACACCCGTCCTCTCCGCACGCCGCCGGTGAACACCAGATCTGCATACGTCACTGTCATCCCCCGGCCATCGTGCGGGCGATCTCGGTCGCCGAGTCGCCCGCTCTCTTGAGCACCACCGCCACCAGCGCGAGAGCGAACAGCGTGAGCACCAGCATGATCGTCGACACCGCGGCGATCTCGGGACGCAGGCCGCTGCGCAGCGCGCTGAGCACGTACACCGGCCACGGCGTGGTTCCCGAGACCTGCACGAATGCCGACACGACCGTGTTGTCGAGGCTCAGCGTGAACGACAGCAGGAACCCGGCGAGCACCGCGGGCATCGCGAGCGGGAGCGTGACCTTGAAGAAGGTGCGCACGGGCGGAGCGTAGAGGTCGGCCGAGGCCTCTTCCAGGCGTGCGTCGAGTCCCACCAGGCGGGCCCGCACGATGTACGACACGATGGCGATCGAGAACAGCGACTGTCCGACGACGAGCCGCATGGTGCCGTCGTTGAAGATGCCGATGCCCGCGTCCTGTCCGAGGAAGACGAGCCACGGCAGCAGCGCGACGGCATCCACGATCTCGGGGGTGACCGACACGAGCAGCAGGAGGCCGAGGAACCACCACACCCACTTGCCGGGGTTGCGGGCCATCGCGATGCCGGCGAGGGTGCCCAGTGCTGTCGCGAGCAGGGCGGCCAGCAGACCGGTGCGCACCGACACGAGCACGGCGTCGCGGATCGCCGGTTTGTTCACGATCGCGAGGAAGGAGTCGAACCCGAAGTGGTCCCATGACACCAGCAGGCGCCCGACGTTGAACGAGTAGGCGATGATCACGAGGATCGGCAGGAACAGGAACAGGAACACCAGTGCCGCCCAGATCGGGAGCACGAAGCGTCCGGCTCCGCGGCGCGCGCGCGGCGCCGGCGCGGTGGTCTTGGTATCGGTCATGATCCCTCCCCCAGGACGAGGCGGTGGCGTTGTCGGAGCGGCAGCGTCACGAGCCAGAGCAGACCTGCGGCGAGCGCGATCGAGATCATGATGACGATGATCAGCAGCACGGCCATCGCCGAGCCCAGCGCCCAGTTCTGGGCGGTCTGGAACTGACTCGCCACCACCTGCCCGATCATGTTGCCCTTCGCTCCTCCGAGCACGGTGGCGGTGATGTAGTCGCCCATCAGCGGGATGTAGACGAGGAGCACACCGGCGATGATGCCGGGCCTGGCCAACGGCACGGTCACCCGGAGGAAGGTCGTGATGCTGTTCGCCCCGAGATCCTTGCTCGCCTCTCGCAGCGGGCCGGAGACCCGGTCGAAGGCCACGAACAGGGGCAGGATCATCAGCGGCAGATAGTTGTAGACGACGCCGAGCAGCACGGCCCCGCGCGAGTACAGCAGATCGAGCGGGCCGGGGATGACCCCGATGCCCTGCAGTAGCTGCGAGAGCCACCCCTCGGGCGCGAGGATCACCTGCCAGCCGATGGTGCGCACGAGGAAGTTCGTCCAGAACGGCACCATCACCAGCGCGAGCAGCAGCCCGCGCTTCGACGGCGGGGCCTTCACCGCGATCCAGTACGCGACGGGGCCGCCGATCACCAGGCACAGCACGGTGCCGAGGATGCCGATCCACAGCGTGTTCAGGAAGGTGCTGAAGAACGTCGGAGAAAGCGCCTCGAGGTAGCGGTCGAAGGAGAGGTGGTCGAGCGCGTGCGTGGCGAAGATGCTCGGCTTGTAGCCGAAGCTGAACACCACGACCATGAAGATCGGGGCGACGAAGAAGATGAGCAGCCAGGCCCACGCGGGGATGGCGAGACCGAACTTGAGCTTAGGCACCGGCGGCCGCCTTCATCGAGTTCCAGATCGAGACGACGCGGTCCTGCGCATCGGTGAGCTTGCCCTCGTGCATGGTCTCCACCTGGTTCTCGTCGAAGAACACCATGTCGAGCCGTTCGAGACCCGCGGCCTCCGCCTCTTCGCGGATGCCGCTGATCCCGGTGTCGTAGCCGATGTAGTCCACCTGCGCGAGCTGCACATCGGGCTGCAGCACGAAGTCGATGAACGCGTGCGCGGCCTCGGGGTGCGGGGCACCGGCGGCGATCGCCCAGTTGTCCATCCACAGCTCGGTCGCCGGGCTCCCCAGCACCCACTGCCAGCGGTCGGGGTCGTCGGACTCGAAGATGCCGAGCCGCGCGTCGCCATTGTAGGACTGCAGCAGCGCGTGCGAGGCCTGGGGAATCGATGAACCGCCGGGATACGAGTCGAACGCCGAGACGTGCGGCGCGAGATCCTTCACCAGGAACTTCTCGACGGCGTCGAGGTCGTCGGGATCCGTGGTCGTCCAGTCGATGCCGTTGGCCCAGAAGTAGATGCCCAGCAGCGGCGCCGGGTCGTCGAGCACCGAGGTCGAACCGGAGGCCTCGTTCTGCGCGGCGTCGATGAAGTCGTTCCAGGTCGTGAGCTCTCGCGAGATCACCCTCTTGTCGTAGACGAAGCCCGTGGTCCCCCAGGCCTTGCACACCGAGTACTCGTTGCCGGGGTCCCACGAGCGCCCACGGAACTCGGGCGCCACGTGCTTCATGTTCGGGAGCAGGTCGAGGTTGAACTTCTGCAGGAGTCCGTTCTCGGCCATCGGCCCGACGAAGACTCCGGTCGGTACGACGATGTCGTATCCCGAGGTGCCGCGCGCCGCGACGAGCTTGGCGATCAGCTCCTCGTTCGAGTTGAAGGCGTCGAGCACGATGCGCGGGCCGTTCTCCGCGGTGAACTGCTCGAGCACCTCCGGGGCGTCGTAGTCGCCCCAGCTGTAGATGGAGAGCTTGTCCTCGAGGGGGCCGCCCTTGGCGTGCACCGCCGCGGCGTTCTGCCCCGGCGCGCATGCGCTGAGCACGACCGCCCCTCCCGCCATGATCGCGGT
>NZ_JAGYWT010000156.1:0-5343 GCF_019279095.1 Microbacterium sp. BF1
CCACCGCCGGAGGCGCCAACTCCGCCTGGGCCGTTTGACGCCCATCGAGTTCGAGACCATCATGAACACGACCGCCGCACTGGCGGCGTGACTACAACCTGTCACCTATTCGTGCAGCAGTCCCATCAAGACCGAATGGCAAGACGACACTGCACTCGAGTCGTCAACATCTCCAGACATTTCCTCGACTGCGCTCCCGTTCTAGGAAGACTGCTATCTCGTTACCTCCGCCGCCACCACGTCTAGAGGCGCCCGCCGACGCCGAGGAGGAAGTTGATCCAGGCGACACCGGCTCCGGCGAGGCCTGCGGTGCCGATGGCGACCCAGGCGCCGAGGCGGGCTTTGGTGGCGGTATGGGCGTTGCCGGTTGAGGAGGAGATGGCCCAGATGATCGCGGAAACGACCAGCATGAGCACGGCGATGATGAGCACGAACATCAACAGGGCGCCGATCACCATTCGAAGGTCGTCGGCGGCGCCGACACCGCCGAAGTCGGGAAACACGTCCATCAGCGCCCGCCCCCGTTCAGGGTGCAGGTCGCGCGTGAGGTGCAGCCGGTGATGCCTTCGGCGCCGTGGTCGGTGAGCCACTGGTCGGCGTCGATCGCGGGCTGACCGGTGCCACCGGGACGCATTTCGAGGTGCAGGTGGGGTCCGGTGGACTTCCCGGACGATCCGACATCGCCGATGTGTTGCCCTGCGGTGATGGTCATGCCTTCGGTGACGTGGATGCCGTGCTCCCACATATGGGCGTAGTAGGACGCGATGCGTTCTCCGCCGACGGTGTGTTCGATGATGATCAGCCCACCCCAGTTGCCGGTGTACCCGGCGTGGGTCACGATCCCGTCAGCGACGGCGTAGATCGGGGTGCCGTCGACGGCTCCGAAGTCACTCCCGGAGTGGAATGCCTGCTCGCCGCTCATGGGGTCGGTGCGCGACCCGAACGGGCTGGTACGAACCCATGTGCCCTCCGGCAGCGGGAACACGACCCGCGTGGTCTCCGGCACCACGACCGCGCCGTTACCTCCACCGCCTGACGGGGCCGGCTTTGTGAGTGCAGTGAGGATCGCTTCGGCGACCGGCTGATAGTTCTGGTACCTGTCCGGGTACGCCGACACCTCAACCGCCTGGGCGGCTTCGCCGGGGTCGAGTTGCAGCCATCCGGGGATGTCGAGCAGACCACGGGGTGAGGGGTAGTTGGGTCCGGTGGGTCCGCCGTAGAACGCGCGGGACTGGTAGTTCGGGTCCATGAGCTCCGCGATGGTGCCCCACCCGGCTTGCGGTCGCATCTGGAACAGGCCGAGGGAGTCGTGATCGGAGGCGTCCCCGTCGTTGGGGTGGTTCGCCGAGTCGGGGTAGGTGCCGGTGTTGGCGAGCATCCGCAGATGCGACTCGGTGAGCGCAGCCATCAGGGCGATCACGACACCGGGACGGCCGACGCTATCGGTGTGCCCGCCGACGGTGATGATGGTCGCGGCGTGGGTGAGTTGCTGACGGTTCAGCGTCACCGTCTCCCCGTTCTTCGTGGTCGCGGTCAGCGAGTCGGGAATCGGTCCGACGATCAGTGAGCCGGGGGCGCACGCGGCGATGGCGGGGTTGGCGAGGACGGCGACAGAGAGGAGCACAGTCGCGGGGCCGAAGCAGACGGCGGCGACTGCGAGGGCGGCGAGGAGTTTGTGAAGCATGGCCGGCTACTGCAGCGGGTTGTTGAGCTGCGACAGCCGCAACAACGCACAAGTCTCGATGATCGGATCGCCAGGCGCCGGAGCCGGGCTTCGTTCGGGGGTGCAGGTGAGGAACACCGTGAACGCGACCGGATGTGTGGTCGTTACGGGGTCGGCGCCCCAGTAGCCGTCGCGGTGGCGGGTGCCGGTGATCGTGTACGCGACCGTGCCGTCGGGAATCTGCCCCGGCGAAGCCTGCACGACCGCGTCCTCCCACGCGACGGGAATCTCGATCGTGTCGATGGTGAGCCACTGCCGCGTCTGGTGCGTGCGCAACTGCGCCCACGCCTCCGGGGTCGGCAGATAGGCGCGAACATCGGAGGCTGCCGCGTCAGCCTCCGTGTCGGCGGTGACATCGGCGAGCATCTGCGCATAATCGGCCGGCCCATAGCCGCTGGTCGTATCCCAGGTGAACAATGCCACCGCCACCGCCACCGCGAACTCTTCCGGCCCGCCGAGCGCGGTCACCGGCTCCGGTTCGGCGGGTATGTGCGTGGGACTCGTGGCGCTCGGCTCGCCCGTCGCGGTCGCGGGCAGGGGCTCGGCGGGTTGGGGTCCTCGGATGAGCCCGTACACACCGACACCGATGAGCAGGATGAGGATCAGGCCGCCTGCGATGGTGGCGATGAGCAAGGTGCGGCGGCGGCGATCGGTGGGGTCCATCCTGGTGTCCTTCCGGGTGAATGTGGATCACCAGACAGGTGCACCAAACCACTCAGCAACAAGCGGCGTGTGGGAGGGTTCAGGCAGTGTCGCGACGAGCGTTCCGTGCCACACGTGTGGCATCGAGGAACGCGACCGTGGCGGCGACGGCGTGCTCGAACATCGACCACTGCTCGCCTGACAATGCCGGGCCGATCGCGTCTGGGTCGTAGCGTTCGGTCCAGGTGGAGAGCTCGTCCCAGAGGTAGACGAACGACCTCACTGGCAGGAACTCACGCACGGGTTCTTCGACGGCGTGGAGTCGCGCTTTCGCGAGTTGCGCGGGGCGTTTCTTGGTCGCGGTCTTCGCTCGCTCAACGGCGAGTTCGGCCAGCCGTTCCAAATCTGCTGGCCTCGCGGTGTGTTCGAGCTCTCGCAGGCGGGCAGCGCTGGCTGCGGCGGTATCGCGGATACCGGCGGGTTGTGCGGAGTCGCCAGCGAGGGTGTCGAGTTCGGCGAGCGCCCGAGCGGCGCGAATGCGGTGCCCGGCCCCGGTGATCGACCCGCCCGCGTCGATCCGGTCAAGCTCCTCCTGTGCTCGCTGCCACACATCCTCCGTCTCGGCGGGGTCAGAGGCGAGGCGTTGCAGGTCGTTGATGCGTTCCAGCGAGGTGTAGGCGTTGCGGCCAGTGACCATCAGCGCCGCTTGCCGCCGCGTTTCGCCCTTCTGCGGTGTCGCCACCGTGGCGGCACCGTTTGACCTGGGGTTTTCTTGGTTCGAAGTGAACCGTGACGCTTCCTGCCGGCCCGCCGCATCCTCGACCATGAGCGCCTTCAACTCGGCATAGAGGGTGGCTTCCTCGGTGCGGGTGAGGGGCTTGTGGAGCAGGTTGTCGTCCTGCTCGGCGAGGAGCAGACCCAGGGTGGTGGAAATGCCGGAACGCACCCACACGTTCACGGTCTTCCATCCGAGACGGCGGATCGCTGCCAAGCGGCGGGCGCCGCAGATTAGCATCCCGTCGGGTGTGATCGTGATCGGCTGCAACAGACCGTCGCGGGTGATCGAGCCCACCAGGGGGTCGAGGTCACCGTAGTCTTCCCGGTGCCGGCGACCGGCCCAGATCGAACCGACAGACCGCTCCAGCTCGATGTGTCCTGGCTCGCTCATGGTCGACCTCGCATGACCCCGGGTGCGGCAACCTTGATAGCCGCGCCGAGCCCCGTGTCGTCCACGAGATGCCGCAAGGATTCACCGATCAGCAGTCGCAACAGCACGCCGCGGCTCGCACTGGTGCCGGTCAGGTGGGCGTCTGGGCTTCCGAGGATGATCCGCAGTAGCCGATACCAGGAGGGGGCGGGGATGTCGAGTAGTGCGCGGGCGTGACGATCCCGCCGCAGCGACTCGTACGCTCCTGCCCGGGAGACGGACTCGGCGAGGCGGGCGCAGATGCACTCGACCGCGGCACGCGCGATCTCGGGCTCCCACCCGTGCCAGCACAGCAACGCGATCGTGTCCTCGACAGCGGAATCCACCCCCGTCGACCCCGACTCGTCAATCGCTTCGCCGTCGTCCTCGTCGTCGGTCAGGAACGGCTCAGCGCGGAACGCAGGGTGGTAGTCGGTGAGGGGGTTCTCCCGGTCGGAGAATCGTTCAGCATCATGGAAGCTCGAGTACCGGGGCCGGCGTGCCTGATGCACGGAGCAGAGCAGTCCGTTGGCGCGGTTTTCCGCGATGCAGGTGATCTGCACGGCACGGGTGATCACCGCCCACGGATCGTCGGCCCGCCGGACGGAGGCGGTGCGCATCGCCTCGAACGCCGCGCCCGCGGCCTCCCACGGATCGAGCCCGTGCTTGCGGGCGAGCGCGGCATACTTGTCGGCGGCGTGCCGCATGAGCGCCGCCGCCTCCGGGTCACGCCTCCACGCGGCAGGCCCGTCCGTGTGGAGCCGGGTGAGGAGTTCGCGGAGCCGTTCTGAGTTCTCGAATCCCTGCCGGCGCTGGTTGCGTCCTGGGGTGTGGGGTTGTGGCATGGTGGCACCTCCTGACAGGAAGGTGCGCACCCGCTCCCCGCCAGCGCCGTCCCACCGTTTCCTGTCCACGGCGGTTCACCCCAGCCCGATCCCCGACGGCCGCACCCACGACGACGACCGGGGGCGATCTTGCGGCTCGAACACGTCGAACGACTCGAACACCGACGACTCCGAGACAGCACGGGCAGCGCGTCGATCACGGGCATCGCGTGCCCGGTCCCGGGTCGCACGATACGTCTGGCCGGGGACTTTTCGGACACGATGCGCGAGCTCCGTCTGAAAGTCGATGCCGCGTCCCGCGAGCCGGGCGGTACTCGATGCAATCAGATCGGACGGCCGCACCCACGCGATCCCTCGCCCCATACGTGATTGGGCGCCAGTCGGCGAGAGTGACGGGTCGCGATGCACTGCGAACGCCGACCGCTCAGCATCTGAGCCCTCCGCCACTTCGTGTCGTGCTTCCGGGGCCTCGGTGTGCTCTGCCTCCGCATGCTCGTTCACGGCGACTCTTCCCTCGTCTCGCTGCCGGTCGGGGTGAACCAGCGGCCCACGGTCGAGGGATGCACGCCCATATGTCGGGCGATTCGCTTGTTCGACCACCCCTCCACCTCTCGCAACTGCACTGCTTCCGCATGCCGATCACCGACCAGCAGAGCGGGGGCGGCAGGCTCCAACACCGGCCGCACATCGACCGCTTCTTCATGGGTGACGCCAACGGGCACCTCTTCGAGGGTCTGAGCGGTGGGTGTTTGGGTTGGGCGGGTGAGGATGACGGTGAGGTGCGTGATCGACAGCAGCACCAGCGGCGGGATCGCGGCGACGTCGCCTCGCTCCCACTCCCCTTCCTCACTCCGACGCGCGACTTCGCCATCCCGTTCGTGGCTCGCCGATTTCCCGGCCCCGTCAACCATCTGAGCTATCAGTTCAACCGCTTCACGGCCCTCGCC